>JAJAYM010000262.1 GCA_027117675.1 Actinomycetes bacterium
GCACCGGTCGCGAGTCTCACGTCCAGTCGTCGAGCGTTTGGTGCTCGCTGGAGCCTTCGACGCTCTGCATGGCATCGACCTCACTCTTCCAACAGCATCGGCGCGGCGCCGGATCACCCGTCGAGATCTGCTGCTGCAAGTCGCCGAGCTCGACCGGTGGACCGCGATGCCGAGGTCGCGTCGAGGCAAGTCTGGCGCTCGGCCTTCAGGGGCGGCCGGGCTCGACACCCAGCTCTCCTTCCCGCTCGGCCCCGGCGACGAGCAGGTGGCCCCCTCCGGTCTGCCGGAGATGACCGGCGCCGAGCAAGTCAGGGCCGAGCTCGACGTACTCGGTCTGGACGTCAGCCGACATGTCGTCAACTTCTACACCGCGCTACTGCAGTCGCTTGACGTAGTTCGCTCCCGTGACCTGCTCACCTGTCGCTCTCGTAGCGAGATCTTGGTCGCCGGTGTGAAGGTGGCCACTCAGACACCGCCGATCCGATCAGGACGCCGGGTGGTGTTCGTCACGCTCGACGACTCCACCGGCCCGGTCGACGCCACTTTCTTCGAGGATGCCCAAGGTCCTTACGCCGCCACCCTCTTCCACTCCTGGCTCCTGCTGATCAGGGGCGAGGTGCGTAGGACCGGCCCCAGAGGCGTCTCGCTGCGAGCCACCGGGTGCTGGGAGCTCTCCGGCCTGTACGACCTGTGGCAGCGACGCGGGGTCACCGCAGTCCACGAGGTGCTGGACGCCCCGCCACCGGGATTCGGAGCAGATGAAGTAGCGGCGCCAGCCGGGCCGGCTCGCGAAGAACCTGGCTACACCGCAGGGGGAATGGGGCGCCGGCGGGTCCTGGTCCACCCCAGTGGTTTCCGGCAGTCGCCGTACGCTGACGTTCGTCCAGCCGGCGATGACGTCAACCGTGGGGCGCCGCCCCGAAAGCTCTGGCACTCCAGCCCCGGAAGCTCAGGTGGCTGAGAGGATGCCCTGGTGAGCTCTGATCGGTATACCGGGTGGGAAGGGTCGCGATGAGCAGGCAGCAGCTGGGGCGCTCATCCGGTCAGGCTGGGGCTGGGGCTGCGGCTGCGGCTGGATTCGGTAGGGAGGCGGCCGATGACACCGGCTGTGACGTTCTGCATGTCGACATGGACGCGTTCTACGCCTCCGTCGAGCTGCTGCGTCATCCCCATCTCGTCGGCACCCCCGTCGTCGTCGCGGGGGGAGGAACCAGGGGTGTCGTTCTGTCGGCCACCTACGAAGCCCGCGCACTCGGAGTTCACTCAGCGATGCCCACCTCGCGGGCTAGGCGGCTCTGTCCCAACGCCACCTTCCTCCCTCCGCACCACGACGACTACGCACGTATCTCATCAGGAGTGATGGCGATCTTCGGGTCGGTCACCCCCGCCGTCGAGCCGCTCAGTCTGGACGAGGCCTTCCTCGATGTGCGCGGTGCGCAGCGCCGGCTCGGCTCACCCACAGAGATCGGCGAGGTGATCCGTACCAAAGTGCGGGACGAGCAGGGCATCACCTGCTCAGTCGGGGTCGCATCCACCAAGTTCGTGGCCAAGCTCGCTTCCGGGCTCTGCAAGCCCGACGGGATGCTCGTCGTGCCAGCTGACAAGGTCATCGACTTCCTCCACCCGCTCAAGATTGGTGCCCTGTGGGGCGTCGGTGACAAGACGGAGGAGGCGCTGCATCGCCTTGGGCTGCGCACCGTCGCTGATCTCGCGAACACTCCGGTTGGCACCCTTGAGCGTGCGCTGGGTCCAGCGGCCGGACGTCACCTGTGGGAGCTGGCGTGGGGACGTGACGAGCGCACCGTCATTGCCGACACCCCTGAGAAGAGCATGAGCAGAGACCGGACGTTCGAGACGGACGTCGACGACGTCGAGGTGGTTTACCGCGAGCTGCTCGCGCTCTCGCAAACGGTGGCCAGCCAGCTGCGTGGTCGCGAGCTCGCCGGTCGGACCATCGCACTTCGAGTGCGGTTCGCCGACTTCACCACGATCACCCGCTCGCGCACCCTGGCGCATCCCACCGACGTCGCCCGTGACATCTACGCAACGGTCGTCGCTCTTTTCGATGCCCTCGGTTTGGACCGAGCTCGACTGCGACTGGTCGGAGTGCGGGTCGAGGGCCTCGTCGATGGATCGACCGTCGCCCACCAGCTCACCTTTGACGAGCGGCCGGAGGCTTGGCGGGACGCGGAGCGGGCCTCTGACCGGGCGGCCGACCGCTTCGGCCGGGGGGCGGTTCGGCCAGCGAGCCTGGTTGACTCACCCGACCCGTGAGCAGGGGCCAGGCTCCAGACTCAGAAGGGCAGTGCCGATGAAGAAACGGTGACAGTTTGCCGGCGATTAGCCGGTGGAGTTTCGCCCTCGCGTCTTGGGACCTATCCTGGACGAGAGGGACGACATGCCCTCACCCCCGGATCACTCCGGGGCAGCCCGCGGTAGCCCAGCGAGGAGGACGCCATGCCGCTCTCAGAGCACGAGCAGCGCCTGCTCGAACAGATGGAGCGTCAGCTTTACGCCGAAGACCCCAAGCTGGCATCGACGCTGCGCGGTACCGGGCGGTCACTGCGCTCTCGCCACCGCCTCCTTTTCGGAGTGATCGGAGTTGGCGCGGGGCTGGCGCTTCTCGTCGCTGGAGCCGCTTCGCAGCTATGGCCACTCGGAGTCGCCGGGTTCCTGGTGATGTTGGGCGGCGGCTGGTGGGCAAGTACCGGGTGGCAGGGTGCGGCAAGAGGCCCGACGCCGGCTTCACCACAGACCCCCAAGAGCTCGCAGCGGTCAGGATTTATGCATCGCATCGAAGAGCGCTGGGACCGCCGGCGCGACGGCGACCAGTAGGTCCAGCCAGCCGTTAACCCCGCTGGCTTGTTAACCCGGTTGACGCTTCCTGGCGCGACCTGCGCGGCGTCCAACGCTGCCACCTGTCGGCAGTGGCGTCGGCCGCGCCATTCCAGCCGTTGACCAGTGCGATGCGACCTGAGGTGGGCCACCACCTGGCCCTGCGACGGTCGCGCGGCGAGATGGCCGCAAACAGGTCACGCCGAATGTCGTCGGCCAACTGCCGGATGTCGGCAACTGTCATCGTCGCTTCGACGCCACCTCGATAGCGCAACAACTCGACCCAGCCGGCCAGCCGGCCGAGCGCAGCCGCCCGACCGGGGCTAAGCCCGCCCCTCGCTGGGAGGCGTCGGGCGAGGTCGCGCGGTGTCTCAGTCGGCGCTGGACGGAGGTCGACGTCGGTCGCCGCGTCCAGAACGTCAGCCCAGGCAGCTGAGATGGCCAGATCAGTCGTGGCGACCCTGCGCCACCTGGTGCGGCGGACGACCAGGGACGCGGCCTTCGGCGCGCCAGCCGCCGCCCCCGCTACCGCGATGAGGGCCAGCCACAGTAGAACCGGAGAGCCATCGCCTTGCTCTCCGCCGGCTGCGGTTGACTCGCTGGCCAGCCCGTTGCCGCTTCGGTTCGCCCTGAGTACTTCACGCAGGTCAGCTGGCCGCCCCCCTCGTTCACCGACGGGGCCGCCGCCGCGCCGGATGACGACGCCTCCACCGTTGTTGTCGTTTTGGCCAGCCTGCCCCGGCCTGGTGGGATCTGCGGGGGTGGGAGCCCACCCTGGAGTAGCCCCGCCGTCGCCGCCGCCCGGGGTGGGTTCGAACCGCACCCACCCGACTCCCTCGAACCACAACTCGGGCCACGCGTGTGCGTCGTGGACCGTGACGACCCAGGTGCCATCCTCGTTCTGCTCACCCGGGGTGAAGCCGACCTGGACGCGGGACGGGATGTCGAGCGTGCGGGCCATCAGCGCCATCGTCGCCGCGAACTGCTCGCAGTACCCGCTGCGGTCGCGGAGGAAGGTGTCGAGCGCTTCGGTGGCGTTTCCCTCCACCGTGTCCAAGCTGTACGTGAAGTCGGTGCGGAACCAGTTCTGTAGCGCCAGCGCTCGGTCGTAGTCAGTGGTCTCAGCGCCAGCAACTGACTCGGCCAGTGGCGCTAGTTGTTCCCTGACTCCGTCCGGCAGCTTGAGCCATTGGTATAGCGCATTGTCGACGGACGGGTCAGCTGGCGGCGCTGCTTGTAGCTGGTCGATGGTTGGGGTGACTTCCAGCCCAGTGGCCGTGTACTGCTGCGAGAAGGCCGAGC
>JAJAYM010000263.1 GCA_027117675.1 Actinomycetes bacterium
CCGTCCGGCGGGGCTACGCGACGGAGTACACCTACGACGAGCCGTACCTGTGGCAGCGGGAGTACCTGCGCGCCCAGGCAGCAGCGGTCAGTCAGCGCCTCGGCGTCTGGCGCTGCCCGGCACCATAGGATCGACTGAATTGTCGAAGGTTCTTTCGCATGTCACTCTGGTGTCCCGACGAGAGGA
The DNA here is from genome assembly GCA_027117675.1 of Actinomycetes bacterium. Lineage (GTDB taxonomy): Bacteria > Actinomycetota > Actinomycetes > JAHEKZ01 > JAHEKZ01 > JAHEKZ01. Next base: position 187 of record JAJAYM010000263.1, read on the forward strand.
CCCACCATGACAGCGTTGACGTGTCCGAAGTGCCACGGCGACATGCGCCAGTACGAGCGTAGCGGCGTCCATGTCGACCAGTGCACCGAGTGCCGCGGGGTCTTCCTCGATCGCGGCGAGCTCGAGGGCTTGGTCGACGCCGAACTCCGGTGGTCCGCCCAGTCCGCCCCACCTCCCCAGCCAGTTGCCGCGCCGCCTCCGGCCGCTGCTCCACCGGCTCACCCTGGCCACCAGCAGCCCTACCCGCCAGCGCAGCAGGGCTACCCGCAGCAACAGGGCTATCCGCAGCAGAAGAAGAAGCGAAGGTTCCTCGACGAACTCCTCGACTAGCAGCGCCCCCTGAACGCTCACGCCTGACCATTGGCGGGTTGGCCGTGCCCACTGATTGACTGGTCAGTTAGTTTTCGCCAGAGTGGTGCCATGACTGACGCACCCGTCCGCTCTGCCCTGTATGACGTCCAAGCACGCCAAGGGGGGACGTTCGACGACTTCGGCGGCTGGATCTGGACTCTGGACTTCGGAGACATCGCCGGCGAGTACGAGTCGCTCCGCTCCGGGGCCGGCATGTGGGACGTCTATGCGCTCAACAAGTGGCACGTGTCAGGGCCGGACGCGCAGGCGGCGCTGCAACATGGCTTCACCAACAATCTCGCGACCCAACAGGTCGGCCAGGTTCGTTACGGCGCCTTCGTCGACGGCACCGGTCTGCTGCACGATGAGGGAACCATCTACAAACGTGCAGACGGGTCCTACTTCGCTTTCACCAACACCGACACCTTCGACGGGTTCGTGCGAGGGCACTCACCCAATGCGGACGTGGCGCTCGTCAACCGGCTGCACGAGATGCCGTTGGTTTCAGTACAAGGACCACGGTCGCGGGAGATCTTGCAGTCGCTGAGCGACTTCGATTTCTCGAGCCTTTCCTACTTCCGCTTCGCCGAGCCCGTCACCATCGCTGGCATCGAGGTCTTTATGTCGCGCACCGGGTTCTCCGGTGAGCTCGGCTACGAGCTGATCCCTGCGCGCGACGACGTCGAACGTCTGTGGCTGGCCCTGGCGGACGCCGGCGTCCGACCGGTTGGCTTCAACGCCATCGACATCGCTCGGATCGAGGCCGGGCTTATCGTGTTCGAATACGAGTACGAACCCGGCCAGCTGACGCCGTTCGACCTTGGCATGGACCGCATGGTCAGCTTTGCGCCCGAGATCGAGTACGTCGGCAAAGACGCACTGCAGAAGATCGCGGCCGAGCCACCGCGGCGTCTCAAGACGTTACGACTGGAGGCCGGTGAACTGCCAGAGGCAGGCACCGCCGTAACCAAGGAAGGCGCAGCGGTGGGCACGCTGACGAGCCCGACCGTCAGCCCGCGGTTCGGGCCTATCGCGTTGGCAATCATGGATGCTCGGGCCGCCGACAATGACACGGTGGTGGACGTTGGCGGCTCGACCGCCACTGTGGCTGACCTGTCGATCTTCGATCCAGGCAAGGTCAAACCACGCGCCTGATCTCTCGTCGACGTCGCAGCGTCATCCAAGTACCCGCGACTGCTGCTCCGAGCGTCCCCAGAACCTCGTCGAAGAGAGTGTCCTCGTAAGCGGTGTCGAGCTCGGTCCCGTGCCTGATGAATGCGAACCACTCGCCGAGCTCCCAGGTGATCGCCAACGTTGCGCCGATCCCGACCGTCAGCCAACCCAGCGCCCACGGCGGAAGGTCGGACGACCTCAATAAGATCAGCCCTGCACCGGCCGACAGCAGGAACCAGTTGACGAAGTGGTTCGCGTCGTCCCACCAGACCAGGCTGTCGTAGAGGTCGAGCGTGTTGCCGGTGACATCAATCAGGAAGGGCGCCCACAGGAACGCGTAGGCAGCCCACGGCGTCTCCGGCGCCAAGCTCTGCCGTCTCGCCCAGAGCCAGTAGACCGCGGGAACGGTGAGCATCATCACCGGGTACGCGACAAGTCGAGCGCCGAACGCCTTCCCGTCGAACTGATCAAGACCTGGAACGAAGGTGGCCACCGCCAACTGCGCGACGGTCAGGCCGAAGATGGTCAGAGCGATGGCGCGCGCTCGAACGGAGTTCGTCACGTCGCACAGCGTAGGTGCAGAGGCGTCTCAGCCGGTCGCCTCAACGCAGCGCGGCGGCGTCCGGTCGTTAGGATCCGACGTGGAGGTGGTGCCGTCGATGCCCGACGTCCTTGAGAATCGTGACTTCCTGAAAGAGATCGACTTCACCCGTGATGAGCTGCAACACCTGATCGACCTTGCTGCTGAACTGAAGGCAGCCAAGCGGTCAGGCACGGAGGAACAGCAGCTCTCCGGGCGCAGCATCGCACTGATATTCGAAAAGTCGTCGACCCGTACCCGCTGTGCCTTCGAGGTCGCCGCCTACGACCAGGGCGCACACGTCACCTATCTCGATCCCACTTCGTCGCAGATCGGACACAAGGAGTCCGCGGCCGACACGGCTCGCGTCCTGGCGCGGATGTTCGACGCCATCGAGTTCAGGGGGAAGGCCCAGGCCACGATCGAGGAGCTCGCCAGCGGCGCCGACGTGCCGGTCTACAACGGCCTCACAGACGAATGGCACCCGACGCAGATGCTGGCCGACTTCCTCACGATGCAGGAGCACACAGCGAGCCACGCCGCCGCTCCGAGCTACTGCTTCCTGGGTGACGGCCGGTTCAACATGGGCCGCTCGCTGCTCGTGATGGGCGCCATCATGGGCTCGGACGTGCGGATCTGCGCACCGCAAAGTCTCTGGCCGGACGCGGAGGCGCAGGCCATCGCACGCGAACGGGCCGAAGAGTCCGGCGCAGTGATCACGCTGACCGAGGACCTCGACGAGGGCCTACGGGGGGTCGACTTCGTGCACACCGACGTCTGGGTCTCGATGGGTGAGCCCACCGAGGTGTGGGAGTCGCGCGTCCGCGAGTTGATGCCGTACCAGGTGAATGCCGCTGCACTCGCGCGCACCGGAAACTCGGCCACCAAGTTCATGCACTGCCTACCCGCGTATCACGATGAGAGCACCCTGGTGGGCCGCGACGTGGCCGCGCTTACCGGTGTCACCGGTGGCCTCGAGGTGACCGACGAGGTCTTCAAGTCGTCGGCCACCATCGCCTTCGACCAAGCCGAGAACCGGCTCCACACGATCAAGGCCCTCATGGTAGCCACCCTCGCCCGGTGATGGGACGCGGTAGCTGCCGGATGTCGAGACGCCGTGGATCAGCGGCCGGCGGCTTCGGAAGGCAGAGCGACCGAGAACACGGCGCGTCGTTCGGCCCCCTCCGCGAGGGCGAGCAGGCGCGCGTCCCCGCCAGGTCGGCCGATCAGCTGCAACCCGATGTGCAGACCTGCGTCGTTGACGCCGGCCGGAACCGCCAGCGCGGGGCAGCCAGCGAGAGTTGCGACGGTGGTGACCTCCATCCACCGGTGGTAGGTGTCCATCGCGACGCCCGCAACCGACGACGGCCAGTGCTGGTGAGCAGGCAACGGCCAACACTGAGCAGTCGGCAGGGCGAGAACATCAAACTCGTCGAGCAACGTCAGAACCGAACGGCGCAGGTCGTGTTGTACGTGGCGGGCACGGTCGAGCTGTCGGACGGTGAGCGCTCTGAACCCGGCGAGCTCCCACTGCGCTTCCGGCTTCATGGTGGCGATCGCATCATCGTCGAAGGTCTGATCGAGCCAGCCGCCCACCTCGTGGTGCCGCAACG
>JAJAYM010000264.1 GCA_027117675.1 Actinomycetes bacterium
CCAGGTAGCTCGGCGTGGACCAGCCGGCACCGCGCGCTCAAGAGGAGCTTCCCGGTGGTCGAAGTACTCCATGTACCCGTGGTCCAACCTGACCATCGCCGTGGAGTGAGGACGTCTGTGTCGTGAGAGTGCTGCGTGGCTCCGGCGTGTCCCTCCTCGCCTGCGCGGCGGCGGCATCGATGCTGGCGCTCGTCGTTCCGAACCAGGCCGGTGCAGCTGACCCGCCGCCCCCGAAGAGGTACGTCACCGGCTGGTTGCCCTACTGGAACACCGTCGACTCCACGAAGTCCGTGGTGAATAACGCCAACGTTTTCCAGGATGCCTCTCCGTTCGTGTTCGACGCGAACTCCAGGACTGACATCGCCCTCACCGCGGACGCGGACGAGTGGCGACACATGCGTCGTGCACTACGGGCTGCCGGCATAGCAAACATCCCCACCGTTGCCACCGATCTGAGCGCCGACGAGTTCGCGTCGATCGTGAAGAACCCCGACCGTCGGGCGGAGCATGCGCGAGCGCTCGTGGCGTTGGTCGACCGCTACCGCCTCGACGGAATTGACCTCGACTACGAGTCGATCAACTTTGGCTCATCCGCAGCTCGGGCCAACGTGCGGGAGTACTACCCCGCCCTGCTTCGTACCGTCGATGCGCGCCTTGACCGACGAGGGGCGGTCACCTCGGTGACCGTGGCCGCGCGCACGTCAAGGACGGATCCGAACTGGTGGGTGTACAACTACCCGGCCCTAGGTCGCCAAGCCGACCGCGTGCGGATCATGACGTATGACTTCCACTGGAGCGGAGGGTCGCCGGGCCCGATCGCCCCCAAGTGGTGGGTCAAGGACGTTGCTGCGTACGCGTCCGACGTGATTGCACCACGCAAGATCTCGATGGGAATGCCGGCCTACGGCCGTGACTGGTTTGTCGAGAAGGTGTCTGGATCGTGTCCGGCGGCCGCTCGCGAGACGGTGTCGAGAACGACGCGTCAGATGTGGGCGTTCGCTGACTCCCGTGGAAAGGCGCCGGAGTGGCGTCAGCAAGCAACCAGTCGGCGGTTTACCTACGTGCGCACCTACTCCTCTGGGGGAGACACCTGCCGCGCTAAACGCGTTGTGTGGTTCGACGACGCTCGCTCGCTCGAAGCCAAGGCTCAACTAGTGGACAGGTACAACCTGCGTGGAATCGCCATCTGGGCGCTTGGCAACGAAGGTCGTGGGGCATGGTCGGTGTTGAAAGAGTTCGGCAGGACTCTGGCGAAGAGTTAGCGGCCGCTGACCAGGCAGTCAGCCGGAAGCTCGAACCACCGCAGCGCGTCGAAGTCACCGTTGACGCGGGCGTTGTCGTCGTCGGCAGTGACGGGAGTGCGCTCGGCGAGTAGGTTCTGTGCTTCGTTCAGGTATCCCGCCAGCGCTGACGCGTCAGCCGTGCGCGGATTTGGGGGTTGGTTAGCCGGCCGTCGGCGTCGTACGTGAGTTCTGTGAGTCTGAGGGGAGCCTGATCTGGCTCTGCGCGGTGGCGCCAAAGCCCAGTGTCAGGGTCGAAGGCGTAGTCGGCTAGGAACGCGTGACCGTAGCGAGCCACGAAGGTAATCGCGTGCACGACGTACTGGAACACTTCCTCGTCGATGAAGTAGTTGAAGTTGACGCGCACCCACCCCGGTTTGATGCCTTCGCATCCGGCGGTAATCGCTCGCTCGTATTCGTGGGAGCGCTCGACATCGATGCCAAGCAGCCGATGCCCGTATGGGCCTGCGCACGAGCACCCGCCGCGGGCTTGGATTCCGAAGAGGTCGTTGAGGAGTGCGACTACGGCGTTGTGGTGGAGGTACCGGCCACCTGGGCGCCGCACGACGAAAGACAGGATCGAGAGCCGCTGGGCGTCGAGATTGCCGAGGACTTGGAGCTCCGGCACCGCCGACCAGGCGGAGATGGCGCGGTGTACGTAGTCGCTCTCGTGCGCGCGGATGACGTCGACCCCTACGGCGTTCTTGAGCTGGAAGACCAGACCTGCTCGGATGGACTCCACGATGGCTGGAGTACCCGCCTCCTCGCGGTGAACCGGGTCGGATAGGTAGACGTGCTCCTGCGGATTGACGTAGGCCACGGTGCCGCCGCCAACAACGGCTGGGACCCGGTTCTGCAGCAACTGTCGGCGAACGGCGAGGATTCCGGGAGTGCCGGGGCCGCCGACGAACTTGTGCGGCGACAGAACGATCGCGTCCTTGTAGCAGAGCGGGTCTTCGCTGTCCGGTGCCACCATGTCGATGTCGACGTAGGGGCCCGCCGCCGCGAAGTCCCACACGGCAAGTGCGCCGTGGCGGTGCAGCAGCGCCGAGACGCCATGTGTGTCGCTGACGATCCCCGTCACATTGCTGGCCGCTGAGAAGGCACCGATCCGCAGTGGCCGGTCGCGATAGTGCTCAAGCTGTTCGGACAACGCGCGCTGATCGATGTGACCGTCGGCGTCCTCGGGGATCCGGACGACGTCGGCAATCGACTCGCGCCAGGGTAGTTCGTTGGAGTGGTGCTCGAACGGGCCGGTGAAGACGACGGGGCGTTCAGCGTCCGGGATGTGGGCGTTCAGCCCGTAGGCATCCTCGAGCGCCGATGGGAGTCGGAGGCCGAGCACGGCGATCAGTCGGTCAATGGCACCGGTGGCACCGGCGCCGCAGAAGATGACGCAGGTGTCGTCGTCGCCGCTGATGGCGTCGGTGATGATCTGGCGGGCGTCTTCGCGGAGCCGAGTGGTCTGGCGTCCGGTGCCGCTCGACTCGGTGTGGGTGTTGGCGTAGCGGGGGAGGACCTGATCGCGCAGGAAGTCTTCGATGAAGCCGAGTGCCCTGCCGCTGGCCGTGTAGTCGGCGTAGGTGACGCGCCGGTCGCCGTACGGACCTGGCATGACCGTGTCGTCGCCGATCACCGCCTCACGGATCCGGGCCAGCAGGGCTGGCTCTGGCAGCCCTGGCGTGCGGGCGGGGATATCCATGGGCGCCTCCATCGGTTCGGGTCCCCATGGTGTCACCTGGCAGTGGCACCATGGAGGCCGTGTCAATCGCACCCTCCGAGCTCGCGCGCCCAGAGACTGAGGCGCTGACCGCTCCCGACGTCCCGTGGGTCACCGTCGTCTGGAACGACCCGGTCAACTTGATGACCTATGTCTCGTTCGTCTTCCGGGAGTACTTCGGCTACGACCGTAAAAAGGCGGACAAACTCATGCTCCAGGTACACGAGGAGGGCCGATCGGCGGTGTCGAACGGATCACGGGAAGAGATGGAGCGCGACGTCGCGGCCATGCACGGTTACGGGCTGTGGGCCACCATGCAGCAGGACCGATGACAGACGAGTTCGCCCCGGCAGGCGGCCGCGATGGGGATGCCGTCCAGGTGGATCTCGGGCAGTGGGCGTGGGTGATCAACGTCTACCTCGATGACCTTGACGCTCTGTTGGGGCCGCCGCAGGAGATCCCCGCCGACCCCCTCGACGCGCTGGCCGCGACCATGCGGGACGCCCCCGAGCTCCCGTCCGACCCGGTGCGGGCCCGGCTGCTTCCGGACGGCGTCCTCGACGACCCCGATGCAGCCGCGGAGTTCCGCCGGTTTGCCCAGACGACGCTGCTCGAGCGCAAGCGCGCAGACGCCGCTGCCCTGCGCCTCGCTGCGGCCACCCCCGGCACGGTCGACGCCGCTGGCGCTCGCTCGCTGCTAGGGGCGCTCAACGACCTACGGCTGATGCTCGGAACAAGGCTCGGCGTCACCGAGGGCGGCGTGCTGACTGGGGGCGAGGAGCTGCAGGCCTACCAGTCGTACGGGCTCTTCACCTATCTGCAGGGGCTCCTGGTCGATGTGCTGGCTGGCGACTGGGGCGGGCCGCCTGAGTCTGACACCGCCCTTTAGCCTGGATCCCGTGCTCGTCATCGACCAAGACCTCGTGGACGCGATGGTGGCGCATGCCAGGGCCGACCACCCGGATGAGGCGTGCGGCGTCATCGCCGGGCCTGCTGGCACCGACCGACCCGCGCGTTTCGTGCCCATGGTCAATGCCGCGAGGTCGCCGACGTTCTACGAGTTTGACTCGATGGACCTCCTGCGCCTCTACCGCGAGATGGACGCGCGGGACGAAGAGCCGGTTGTGGTCTACCACTCGCACACCGCAACGGAGGCGTTCCCGTCCAGGACCGACATCAGCTACGCGTCCGAGCCGAACGCCCACTACCTTCTCGTGTCGACCAGAGAACCCGACGCTGAAGAGATCCGTTCGTTTCGCATCGTGGACGGCGTCGTCGCCGAGGAAGAAGTGAGCATCACCCCGACGTTGAACGACACACCCGCCTAGATACCTGCACTCCGAAGGAGAACACCCGTGGCCGTCGAGGTCAGCATTCCGACGATCTTGCGCACCTACACCGGTGGAGCCAAGACCGTTCCGGCGTCAGGGGCCACCCTCAAGGCGATCGTCGACGACCTGGAGGTGAGTCATCCGGGGATCGCCGACCGCCTCGTCGACGACGCAGGGCTGCGTCGCTTCATCAACGTCTACCTCAACGACGAGGACGTCCGGTTCCTCTCCGGTCTCGACACCGAGGTCGCCGACGGCGACTCGCTGACCATTTTGCCGGCAGTAGCCGGCGGGTCTCGTTGAGCGTGCACCCAACACGTAGATGACTCGTTCCGCCTCCTTGCTCGACTCGGTCGGCAACACGCCACTGGGCGGGTTGCCGCGGCTGTCGCCGTCCCCCGAGGTACG
>JAJAYM010000265.1 GCA_027117675.1 Actinomycetes bacterium
CCCGGGGGGGGGGGCCCCGGTGGGGGGGCGCCACAACACCACCTCGGTCATCGAGTCGCTCATGACGCTACCTGTTCCAGACCAGCCTTCTTGAGCGCTGCATTGAGCGGGCCAAGGTCGTAGAGACCATCGAAGTCGCCTCCTGCCGCGTCGATACCACCCTGTTCGAGCAGGCCGACGTCGACTGCGTGGTCCGCACTAGCAGCCAGTGTCGCGGGGAGGGGATCGGCGGTGAAGGTGACCTTCGACCACGCCTGGTCGAGGATCTTGGTGTCAATGGGAGCGCCGGTGAGTGCCTGGAGGGCGCTGTTGACGTCCTGCTTAGCGGTCTCTGGATCTTTCTTGATGAGCTCCAGCGCCTCCACGTGGGCGTCCAGGAACGAGTCAACGACGTCGGGGTACTGCTCGAGGATCTCGGTTCGGACGATCACATTGGTCGTCACGAACTCACCCTTGGGCCAGAGTGTGGCCTCGTCGACCAGTACCTTGGCGCCCTGCGCGAGGTACTGCGAGACGAATGGCTCAGGTACCCATGCGCCGTCGATCTGACCAGACGCGAAGGCGGTGAGCCCCTCGGAGTTCGATTGCGGTGAAATGCTGACGTCGCCGCCCTCGTCGCTGGACGCGAGGCCATTCTGCTTGAGCCAGTAGCGCAGCGCGACGTCCTGAGTGTTCCCTAGCTGCGGTGACGCGAGAGTCTTCCCGCTGAGGTCTTCGGTGGAGGTGATGTCGTCACTCACCACTAACGCTGCGCCCCCAGACGCGGCGCCCGCGATGACGCGGACGGCGTCTCCCTCAGATTCAGTATACGCGTTCACCGTTGGGTTCGGGCCGATGTAGGCGATGTCGAGGGAGCCAGCGAAGAGCGCGGTCACCGCATCGGGGCCGGCGTTGAAAATCGTCGGCGTGACGGTCAACTCCTGCTCGGCCAGCGCCTCCTTAAAGAAACCCTCCTGGACACCCACGAGAGCGGGCGCGTGGGTGAAGTTGGGGAAGTAACCCAAGCGGAGTGTCGTGATCTCGTCGGCTGCCACTGGTGAGGTGTCGTCTGACGAGGTCGACCCGCTCCCACTGTCGCTCGAGCATGACGCCAGTGCCAGGGCGGCAACTATTGCGCTGATTCCTGCGACGATCCGGCCGGACCGGGTTCGGGTTCTGACGCCGATCATCAAGAGTCCCTTCTAGATTGCCTACATTACCGATCGATACAATTGACAAAGTAGGGAAGCCTGTCCAGTCATCCCTGACGTCCGGTGTGGCGGCTAGCCTGAGCAGGTGTGCTCGGACCACAGGGGAGGAGCCCGATGGACGCAGAAGAGATCGCTTCAGGGCAACGACGCTTTGGCGAGCGGTGGAGAGTGAGCGGCCCGCCCCACGTGCGCACGACCCTCTCGGGCGCCCCGCTCGAAGCGGTGTACGGCCCCGACAATGGCGGCGGTGTCGGGGGACCAGACGTCGACAACGTGCCCGCGTTCGACCGCATCGGTTGGCCAGGCGAGTACCCCTTCACCCGCGGGATCCACACCACGGGCTATCGGGGCAAACCGTGGACGATGCGGCAGTTCGCCGGCTTCGGCTCGGCCGATGACACCAACGCCCGCTTCCGTCGACTGTTGAACGCCGGCGGTGACGGCATCAGCGTCGCCTTCGACATGCCTACGCTGATGGGACTGGACTCCGACGACCCCATGGCCACGGGGGAGGTCGGTCACTGCGGAGCAGCCATTGACTCGGCGCAGGACATGGAGCGCCTGCTGCGGGCCATTCCACTCGACGCGGTGACCACGTCCATGACGATCAGCGGACCGGCCGTTCCACTCTTCTGTACGTACGTCGTTGCCGCTGAACGCGCTGGCACTGCCGCCGATGCTCTCGGCGGGACCCTGCAGACCGACATCTTCAAGGAGTACATCGCGCAGAAGGAGTGGATCTTTCCGCCAGACCCGCACCTACGGCTGATCGGTGACCTCCTGGAGTGGACGCAGCAGCACATGCCGCGCTACCACCCGATCAGCATCAGCGGCTACCACATCCGAGAGGCCGGGGCCACGGCCGCCCAGGAGCTCGCCTTCACCCTCGCGGACGGGTTCGGCTACGTCGAGCTTGGATTGAAGCGCGGCCTTGCGATCGATGACTTCGCGCCGCGACTCAGTTTCTTCTTCGACGCGCACATCGACTTCTTCGAAGAGATCGCCAAGTTCCGAGCGGCGCGCAGGATCTGGGCGAGGTGGATGCGAGATCGATACGGGGCGACAACGGATAAGGCCCAGTGGCTTCGCTTCCACACCCAAACAGCCGGAGTCTCGCTCACTGCGCAACAGCCGGATAACAACGTCGTTCGCACCGCCGTTGAAGCACTCGCCGCCGTTCTTGGCGGGACGAACTCGTTGCACACGAATGCGCTAGACGAAGTTTTGGGGCTGCCCACCGAAGCGACAGCCGAGGTTGCGCTGAGGACGCAGCAGATTCTGTTTGAGGAGACCGGGGTCGCATCGGTGATCGACCCGCTGGGCGGTTCGTGGTTTGTCGAGGCGTCCACGGATCGAGTGGAGGCCGAAGTCGAGTCGCTACTCGCCGAGATCGCGAACCTCGGCGACGGCCAGTCCATCACCTCAGGCATCGTGGCCGGTATCGAGTCCGGTTGGTTCACCGGGCACATCGCAGATGCAGCTGATGCCTATCAGCACAGCGTTGAGTCCGGTGAGCGTCGGGTGGTCGGCGTCAATGCCTACACCGACTCGGTTGCGCCTCCCCTTGAGGTGTTGAAGGTCTCTGCGGAAGTCGAGACTGAGCAGGTGGCCCGACTTCGGCACCGACGAGCGACCAGGAGCACTGACCTCGTGCAGCAGCGGCTCGACACCCTGAAGGTCGCTGCTCGAGGTAGTGCCAACCTGGTGCCACCTATGTTGGACGCCGTGCGAGCCGAGGCCACCGTCGGTGAGCTCTGCTCCACCCTTCGCGAAGTCTTTGGCGGATACACCGAGCCAGCTGGCTTCTGAGCGATACGCCAGAATGAGCTCATGACTGTGACTCCTGGGACCCCAGGCCCACCCGGCGCCGCGGGGTTCAACCCGTACGGCGCGATCGACCTCGCTGCACTGGCGCAGCAGCGCCAAGCGCGCGAAAAAGTCGAGGCTGCACGTGCCCAGCGCGCAGCAGCAGGCACGACGGGCGCCGCCGGGGGAGCGACCGCTGTGACTGCGGTGATCGACGTCACGGATGCGGACTTCCAGACTGAGGTGCTCGAACGCTCGATGTCGGTACCGGTCGTCATCGACTTCTGGGCTGAGTGGTGCGGTCCGTGTAAACAGTTATCGCCCATTCTTGAGC
>JAJAYM010000266.1 GCA_027117675.1 Actinomycetes bacterium
ACCGCCCGCTCCTCGCTCCGCTCTGCTGCCGCAGTGGCTGCCTCGGTCGCCACGATTCTTGCGCTCGCGTCCTGCGCCCAGGAAACGAGCGACCCAGTTGCCACCTCGACCAGTGAGGACGCCTGCGCTGACGTCACGACCGTCAAGGACGGCATGCTTACGGTGGGCACCAGCGACCCGGCCTTCCCGCCGTACGTGATCGACAACAAGCCGACGAACGGCAAGGGATTCGAGTCAGCCGTCGCTTACGCGGTCGCCGCGGAGATGGGGTTTGCCGGGGACCAGGTCGAATGGACGTTCGCCAACTTCGGCCAGCTCTTCGCCCCCGGTGACAAAGACTTCGACTTCGCACTGAACCAAATCTCGATCACCCCGAAGCGCGAAGGCGCGGTGACATTCAGCGACCCTTACTACGAGGCGTCCAACGGTGTACTCGTCCTCAAGGACAGTGAGTTCGCGGACGTCACGTCTCTTGCTGAGCTGCAGGACGCCAAGATCGGGGTGCAGATCGGTACGACGGCGCTGGAAGAAGTCGAGACGCAGATTGCTCCGACGCAGGAGCTCGCGGTGTTCGATGACACGACGGGCTCGACACAGGCGCTGGCAAACGGGCAGATCGACGCCATCATCACCGACCTGCCGACCACTCTCTATTTGGCGGCAGTCGAGGTCCCTGGAACGGTGATCGGTCAGTTGCCGGCCGCCGATGCTGCTGACAGTTGGGGCCTCGTACTTGAGAAGGACAACGCACTGGTTGCCTGCGTCAACCAGGCGGTCGACTCGATCACTGAATCCGGCGAGCTGCTGGAGATCACCGACCAGTGGATGACCGAGTACTCCGATGCGCCGATCCTGAGCTGACCTTGCCTGCCCACGTCGTCCTGTGACAACGACCTCTGACGCTGTGCCGGTCTATGACCCGGCACGGCTGCAGGCGATCTCCGCGCGCAGACGCCGGAACACCGCGGTGTCAGCGGTCAGCACTGTGCTGGTGCTCGGGGCGCTGGTGCTCCTGGTAGTGACCTCGCCCGGATGGCCGGCGGTGCGGGAGTCCTTCTTCAACGGCTTCTACGCACGCGACGTGCTACCTAACATCCTTGCGGGTCTTCGCCTGACGGTGATCCTCTTCGTCACGGCAGAGCCGGTGATCCTGGTCGTCGCACTTTTCCTGGCGGTAGTCCGGGGACTATCCGCTCCGATCTTCACGCCTCTTCGTTACCTTGCCATCGCCTACGCGGACGTCGTACGCGGCATCCCGACGATCCTGCTGATCTTGATGTTTGGTTTCGGAATTCCTGCCTTAAACTTGCAAGGCCTGCCTGACTCACCACTCTTCTGGGCCTGGTTTGCCCTCGTTGTCTCATACTCCGCTTATGTCAGCGAGGTGTTGCGCGCTGGTCTGGAGTCGGTGCACCCGAGCCAACGCGCCGCCGCCCGTGCTCTGGGCCTGAACCAGTATCAGAGTCTGCGTTACGTCGTCGTTCCGCAGGCCGTCCGTCGGGTGACGCCACCGCTGCTCAACGACTTCATCGCCCTGCAGAAGGACACAGCGCTCATTGCGGTCATCGGCGCAGGCATCGAGATGACCCGCGCAGCGCAGATCTACGCATTCGACGCGTTCAACTACACCCCCTTCGTGGTTGCCGCCTGCTTTTACATCCTCCTCACGGTGCCGCTCTCGCGCTGGGCTGACTGGATGGCTGCGCGCCAGCGACGTCGGAGCGCAGCCGCTGGTGGTGTGCTGTGACGGGGCCAACGCTGCAACTGCGGGGAGTGCACAAGGCCTACGGAGACAACGCGGTGCTCCGTGGCGTCTCGCTAGACATCGATGAGCACGAGGTCGTCGCGCTCATCGGTCCGTCCGGCTGCGGCAAGTCGACCCTGCTGCGGTGCATCGATCTGCTTGAGCCGATCGATGCAGGAACCATCGTCTTCGATGATGACGATATTTCGTGGCCCGGATTCGACGTCAACTCCGCTCGACGCAATATCGGGATCGTCTTTCAGTCGTTCAACCTCTTCCCGCACCGCAGCGTGATGGACAACATCACCTTGGCTCCGAGAAAAGTGTTGGGTGCTGGTCGTTCCGATGCCGAGGCCCAGGCGATGGAGCTGCTGAACCGATTTGGTCTTGCCGACAAGGCCGGCGACTATCCGGACCGACTCTCGGGGGGGCAGCAACAGCGCGTCGCCATTGTGCGGGCGCTGGCCATGCAGCCGAAGATCATGCTTTTCGACGAGATCACCTCAGCCCTCGACCCCGAGTTGGTGGGTGAGGTGCTGAACGTCATTCGTGGGCTGAAGGAAGGGGGAATGACGATGGTGCTGGCCACCCACGAGATGGCCTTCGCCCGCGAGATCGCGACGCGAGTTGCCTTCCTCGATGGCGGCGAAGTTGCTGAGCTTGGACCGCCTGAGCAGGTGCTGTCCCAACCGCAACAGGAGCGCACTCGGCGTTTTCTTCGGCGCGTGACGGAGGCGGGACGGTTGTGAGCACCCCATCAACGGATCAACTGCAGGGCATGTTGGGCCGCACCTTCGGCGTCGTGTTGGCCTTCAGTTTGGCCACTGCGGTTCTTGGCATCATCTTGATGGTCTTCACCGAGTAGTCAGTAGTCTTCTTCGCGGTGTTGACCGGTATCTATCTGATCGTCGTGGGATCTTCCTGATAGTGGCGAGTTTCTCGACCGGGATGGGTGGCACCGGAGTTCGAGTGCTGTCGGCGATCGCCGGGATCTTGTCGATCCTGCTCGGGATCGTTGCCTTCCGTGGCCCCAGTCAGGCGGTCGGCGTGCTGGCGTTGCTGATCGGGATTGGCTGGGTCGTGCGCGGGATCGCTGATGTGATCGAGGGGATCGCAAACCCGGGCATACCGGCGCGTGGCTCTCTGCTCTTGGGCATCGTGGAGATTGCTGGCTCGTTCCAGCTCCGCAAGCTTGCGGAGACGATCTCCCAGACCACCTAAGTGATCCCTCGCTCACCTGCGGCGCGTTCGAGCAGCGGAGTCGTGCGGTAGGGCACACCGTTGGCCAGCACGATCACCATGTTCGACCGTTCGACGCCGTCGATGGTGAGCACGGCGTCGACCACGCGTTGCAGGTCGGCGTTGGTGCGCGCCACCACCCGCACGATCATGTCGCCAGACCCTGACGTGGTGTGAGCCTCCAGCACCTCAGGCAGTTGGGCGAGGGCCGTTTCGATCATGCGGTGGCCGCGCTGGCTGATCTCGAGCGTCACGAAGGCGCTGACCTCGAAACCGAGCGCCACCGGGTCGACCTCTGGCCCCCACCCGGTCACCACACCCTGGGACTCCAGGCGGTCCAGCCTCGCCTGAACGGTTCCCCTGGCCACGCTAAGGCGACGAGAGGCCTCGAGGACACCGATCCGCGGCTCGACGCCAAAGAGCGACAAGATCTGGGCGTCGAGGGCATCAATCGGCGGCTTCATGATCCCAAACTGTACAGATTGACCACCTCGTCGCATAGTGGTTGCGCAGGGTGATCAGTACCGGTCATTCTTCGGGGCATGCGCGCCAAGGAGGACCCTATGACCGTGCCCGACCTGACCAGCCTGACCGGTCATGCCGGCCAGGCTGGCCAGCGGACCGCCGACGCCTTCCCCATCAAGGGCATGGCCTACGTGCAGTTCACCGTCGGGAACGCCCGCCAGGCTGCGCACTTCTACTCAACAGCCTTCGGTATGCAGCGGGTGGCCTACCGCGGGCCTGAAACCGGCCAGCGCGACTTCGCCGAGTACGTCATGGCGTCCGGCTCCGCCTACTTCCTGCTCACCGCAGAAGTGCGCCCTGGAACGTGGGTGGGCGACCGGGTGGCCCGCCACGGTGACGGCGTCGCCGACCTCGCGCTCGACGTCCCCGACGTCGAGTACGCCTACCGCCATGCGCTCGGCAATGGCGCAACCGGAATCGCTGAGCCGAAGGTTTCGACCGATGAGTTCGGCACGGTCACCCAAGCGGTCATCGCCACCTACGGCGACACTCGGCACTCGCTGGTCGACCGGTCGCAGTACCGAGGACCGTTCTTGCCTGGCTTCGTCGTGGCCGACCCCATCGTGAGTCCGCCGGAGCGCCGGGTGTTCACCGCGATCGACCACTGTGTGGGCAACGTCGAACTTGGGCAGATGGATACCTGGGTCGACTTCTACCGACAGGTGATGGGCTTCACGAACATGAAGGAGTTCGTCGGTGACGACATTGCCACCGAGTACTCAGCCCTGATGAGCAAGGTGGTGGCCGACGGACACCGCAAGGTGAAGTTCCCGATCAACGAGCCGGCGGTCGCCAAGAAGAAGAGCCAGATCGACGAGTACCTCGAGTTCTACGGCGGTCCGGGCGTTCAACACCTCGCGCTGAACGCCAACAACATTGTGGCCAGCGTCGACTACATGCGGGCCATGGGAGTGGAGTTCCTCCGGACGCCTGACTCGTACTATGACGATCCCGACCTGCGCGAGCGCATCGGCGAGGTACGCGTCCCGATCGAAGAGCTGAAGCAGCGGGGCATTCTTGTCGACCGCGACGAGGACGGCTATCTGCTACAGATCTTCACCAAGCCGGTGCAGGACCGCCCGACAGTCTTCTTCGAGCTCATCGAGCGGCACGGTTCGTTGGGGTTCGGCAAGGGCAACTTTAAAGCCCTCTTCGAGGCGATCGAACGCGAGCAAGAGATCCGCGGCAACCTCTGACGTTGCGACTAGGGTGAACTATCCGTATCTGAAGGGTCCTCGCGTGCTCCGAAAGCCGATCGATGTAAGCCTCGCCCTGGTGGCGTCCCTCGTAGTCAGCGTCATCGGCTTGGGTTCGGCCGCGATCGCCGGGGGAGGGTTCACCCCTGGTTCGGTTGGGATCGGTGACCCGTACGTCCCCGGCGAGGGGAACGGCGGTTACCAGGTCCGTAGCTACGACCTCGATCTGCGGTTCAACCCGGACACCGATCGGCTGCAGGGCGTTGCGACCATTGAGGCGACGGCGACGCAGTCGTTGTCGGCCTTCAATCTCGACCTCTACGGTCTCTCGGTCGTGGAAGCCACTGTCGACGATGTCACGGCGGCGGTTACCCGGGCCCCCCGCGAGATGACGATTACGCCTGTCACTGGCATCTCTGACGGAGATCCCTTCACCGTGGTCGTTGAGTACGCCGGACAGCCAGAAATTCTCGACGACCCAGACCTCGGCTTATCTGGCTGGTTCAACACCGCCGATGGCGCGACCGTCGTTGGTGAGCCTGAGGCCGGCATGTTCTGGTTCCCGGTCAACGAACACCCGAGTGACAAGGCGCGGATCTGTACCAGGATCGCAGTCCCCGAGGGTCTTCAGGCGGTGTCCACGGGTCTACCAGAACGTAAGCCGATCACCAGGAATGGTTGGACGACTTTCAGCTGGTGCACCCGTGACCCGATGGCGTCGTACTTGTCGACCGTGTCGATCGGCACCTGGCGGTTCGATCGGTCGCACACCCGGTCGGGCGTCCCCGTCTTGAACTATGTCGACCGCAGCCTTTCCACGAGGGCTGACCGGGCCCTGGGGCGCTCCGCCGAGATTCTCGACTTCTTCGAGGCCAAGTTCGGTACGTATCCCTTCGAGTCGGCCGGAGGGATCGCTGACAATTACGTCAGCCACTACGCGCTGGAGAACCAGACGCGTCCGACCTACGACAAGACGAGCGTGCAGTGGGGTGGCCTGACGGCGACGGTGGCCCATGAAGTGGCACACCAGTGGTACGGCAACAGCGTGGCTCTTCAACGCTGGCGCCACATCTGGCTCAACGAGGGATTCGCGACCTACGCCGAGTGGATGTGGAGTGAGCACGACGGAAAGGCGACCGTGGCCGAGCTCTTCGACGACGCGTACTCGATCCCTGCTGACCGACCGTATTGGTCGCTCAATGTTTCCGACCCCGGCTACGCCAATCTGTTCTCTGGCCCGATCTACGACCGCGGTGCAATGAGTCTCTACGCCCTGAAACGCAAGGTTGGAGCTGGCGACTTCGCGACGATCCTGCGGGCGTGGGCAAATCGAAATGCCTACGGCAACGTACGCACCGCCGACTTTATCCGGCTAGCCGAGCGGGTGTCGGGACGGTCCCTGGGTGTCTTCTTCACCGAGTGGATCAAAGACGGAGACAAGCCAGCCGACCCGCGCTAGCACGTGCTCAGGAGCGCGACGAACGAACTGTGCCGGTCACTTCGCCCAGGCCGATCCGCGTGCCGTTCGGCCCCGGAGCCCAGCCGCTGATGGTCACGGTGTCGCCGTCCTCTAGAAAGGTGCGTTCGGTCCCGTCGTCCAGTGTGAACGGTTCACGTCCACCCCAGCTGAGCTCGAGGAGCGATCCGCGCTCGCGTCGCTCTGGGCCGGTGACGGTGCCGGAGGCAAAGAGGTCACCGGTGCGCACCGATGCACCATTGATCGTCAGGTGCGCCAGCTGCTGCCCGGGTGACCAGTACTGCGTCGCAAAGGGTGGCTCACTCACGGTCGAGTCGTTGAGAGTGACAGATAGGCGCAGGTC
>JAJAYM010000267.1 GCA_027117675.1 Actinomycetes bacterium
GTGTAGAGCACCTCGATCGGCACGTTGTAGCGCGTCTGCGCGGGAACGTACTCCTCGCTGCGGCGGCGGTAGAACCACGCAGCGCCGAGGATCAGCGCCCAGGTGAAGAGGCCGATTACCCACAACGCCACCCAGGTGGCCTGCCACAGGTGGAAGATCCGGTCACCGGTGTTGGACGCGGGGTCAGAGAGCGAGATCTGGTTCGGCAGGTCGTCCAGCGAGCAGCCGGAGAGTGCCAAGAGGAGCACACTGCCCAGGGCGGCTGCCACCAAACGGCGGCGGCGCCCAGGGGCGACGCGATCGGACGTCACGAGCGGTCAATCTCCTCGAACAGGCGCCGACAGCGCACCATCAGGCACGCCGCCGAAGCGGACGAAGCAGCGTTGGCATGTCCACGCTAGCGCAGGTCAGGGGGGTGACACAGGTCGGGGCGGTGATGATCTCAAGGCGTGTCGTGGGCGACTTGCCGGGTACGCGGGGGGACGATCTTCATCACCTCGATCAGCGAGACTTCGACGTCTAGGTCCACACCTCAGGCGCCCGGACCAGCAACGCCGCAGCGAGCCGGCGCCGGTACTCATCGCGGGAGATCGCGACCGCCCCCAGGGAGGCCAGGTGGGCCGTGACCCACTGCACATCGAGAAGGCCCTGGCGCCCATCACCGGCGAGGTCGCGCACCAGCCGGACGAGCGCCACCTTCGAGGCATCGGCGACTCGGTAGAACATCGACTCACCAGCGAACAGCCCCCCGATGGACACCCCGTAGAGCCCTCCGACCAGGTCGTCGCCCTGCCAGGTCTCGACGCTGTGGGCCCACCCGAGCTCGTGCAGTCGGCGATAGGCCGCGCGGATCTCCGCGTTGATCCACTGCCCCTGCCCACCACGATCTGCACAACTGTCGAGCACGGCGTCAAAGGCCACGTCCACGGTCGTTCGGAGTCGACCACACGACTGTCGAAGTGACCGGCTGACGACGAGTCCGTCCAGCGGCAACACACCCCGCGGCTGCGGCGACCACCACCCGATCACCTCGGCGTTCTGCTCGCTCTTGTCGAGCGCGACGTGCATGGGGAAAAGCCCGGCACGATAAGCGGCCAGCAACGTCCCCGGCGCCAGATCGGCACCCAAGCCCACCAGATCTTCCTCGGCGAGTGCAGGATCGAGGTGGTCGAGGTCAGGCAGCGTCCACTGAGTTGGCGGCGGTTCGGAAGGCACCGGCTGACCTCAGGCGCGCGGCCAGGCGGCGTCCAGGTCAGCGCGGGCAGCGCCGCCGTACGCCTCAGCGAAGCGGCTCAGAAAGCCAGCGCGCTCGAAGCGGTACTCCTGGGTTCCGACGGTCTCGATCACGTAGGTCGCCAGCAGGCAGCCAACCTGGGCCGCCCTCTCGAGGTCGACCTGCCAGGCCAATCCGGCGAGAAAACCGGCCCGGAAAGCGTCCCCGACCCCGGTTGGGTCGGCAATCTGCGTCTCGCCAGGAACGCCGACCTCGATCACCGGCCAACCTCGCCGCTCGACGCGGACGCCGTTCTTGCCCAGTGTCGTGACCCTGATCGCTACCTGGTCGAGCACGGCGTCGTCCGACCATCCGGTCCGCTGCTCGATGAGGGCCGACTCGTAATCGTTGCTGAAGAGCACCGCGGCACCGGTGATGAGACTCACCGTGTCGTCGCTGGTGAGGCTACTGAGCTGCTGCGATGGGTCCGCTGCGAACTGGATGCCGCGTTGTCGGCACTCCTCGGTGTGATTGCGCATGGCGGTCGGGTCGTCCGCCCCAATGATCACGAGTCCGATGCCGCCCGATCGTTCCAGCACCGGGCCGAGCTCGATGTCGCGCGCCGACGCCATCGCCCCCGGGTAAAACGAGGCGATCTGGTTTTGATCGGCGTCGGTGGTGCAGACGAACCGTGCGGTGTGGTGAGTCTGGCTCACCCGCACCGCGTCGGTGTCGACCCCGTGTCGAGCGAGCCACGACCGGTATTCATCGAAGTCTTCGCCGACGGCCGCCACCAGCAGCGGACGAAGACCCAGAACACCAAGCCCGAACGCAATGTTCGCGCCGACGCCACCCCGCCGTACCTCGAGGTCGTCAACGAGAAAGGAGACCGACAGTGAACTCAACTTGTCGGCGATGAGCGCCTCGGAGAACCGTCCGGGGAACGTCATCAGATGATCGGTGGCAACCGAACCGGTTACTGCAATTCTGCCAACGCTCAGCCCATGGTCAGTGCGCCGGTCTGCCATCTGCTCGAGCTTCTACTCGGCGTCGCTGGCCGTCGATCAGTTGAATGAGTCGCCGCAGGCGCAGGAGCCGGTGGCGTTCGGGTTGTCGATCGTGAAGCCCTGCTTCTCGATGGTGTCGACGAAGTCGATCGTTGCCCCACCGAGGTAGGGGACGCTCATCCGATCGACGACCAGGCTGAAGCCCTCATGGCTGAGGACATCATCACCTTCGAGCTGACGGTCGTCGAAGAAGAGCTGATAGCGCAAGCCTGAACAGCCTCCAGGCTGCACTGCGATCCGCAGGGCAAGGTCGGTGCGTCCCTCTTGATCGAGCAGCGCCTTGACCTTGCTCGCGGCGCCGTCAGTGAGGGTCATGCCGGCTGCCGGCTCAGCAGTCGGCTCGGTGACGGTGGGGGCGTCGTTCTGAACGGTCATGGTGGGCGGTCTCCTCCGGAGCAGGCGGTCATCGAACCCAACACCGCGTCGGTGCCGGGCCATTCCCATGGTGACACACGTTCCGGCTAGCCACTCGGGCGGCGCGACCAGTCTCGGGCTACGCCTCCGGCAACCAGTCGCACTGACGCGGCAGCCTGTTCCAGGGCCGATGGCACACCCACTGCGTCCACCAGGGCGTAGATTTCGTCGATTCCGGCCGCGGCTGCCTCTCGCCGCCCGACCGAGCTGCTGCCCACCACGGCGACGCACGGCCTGGCAGCCGCCTGGGCTCGGCCGGCGACGAACGAGACCACTTTGCCGCGGAGCGACGAGAAGTCGAGCTGCCCCTCTCCGGTGATGACCAGGTCGGACCTCGACGCCTGCGCGTCGAGCCCGATGGCGTCCGCGACGATCGCCGCGCCGCTGACCCGACGACCGCCCAGCCGCATCAGGCCGTAGCTGAGTCCCCCACCGGCTCCAGCACCCGGTTGGCCAGCGTCGACGGCCGCACCGGCTGCCCACTCGGTCAGTCGCCGTTCGAGGGCAATGACCTCGACGTCAGATGCCCCTTTCTGCGGGGCGAATGACCGGGCGGCTCCGTTCGCGCCGAGCAACGGCTGCGCGACATCAGTGGCAACCACGAGGTCGAGGTCGGCCGGCATCGTCGCCGAAAGCGCTTCAACGACTGGACGGCCGCCGTCGGTGGACGCCGTGCCACCGACGCCCACGATGATGCGTTCAGCTTCGGCGTCGAGCGCCGCCTCGATCAAGGCGACGAGCCCGCCACTGGACGCCTCAAGCGGGCGCCGAGGTCCAGGGGCCAGGCTCAATCCGCAACAGGTGCCCGCCTCCAGGTAGACAGTGCGCCGCTCCCCATGAACCACGAGGATGGGAGCTTCCAGCGACTCGCCATGTGGCCCGGTGGTTTGCACCAGAAGCGGCTCGACGCCGGTCGCTGCGGCGATCGAATCCACGAATCCCGGTCCCCCGTCACTCATCGGTCGTGCCACGAGTTCGTCCGACGGCGCGACGTCTAGCCAGCCAGCGGCCAGTGCAGCCGACGCCGCTCCAGCAGTCAGCGTTCCCGCAAACTTGTCGGGAGCAAGCAGGATGCGCACCGGAGCGACGCGCCGTCAGGCGCGAAGGTCCTCTGGCTCGCGGTGGGCGATGCGTTTGGTCTTCAGCGAGGCGTCGTCTGACGTGAGGCAGCGGCCGGAGTCGATGTCGAACTGCCAGCCGTGCAGCTGACAGGTGAGCACGCCGTCCTCGACGTCGCCGAAGCGCGCGAGGTCTGCTCCCAGATGCGGACAGTGCCGCTGCACCAGGTGGTCGCCGAAACGCCACATCTCGTGCGACTCGCGGTCGGTCTCGAGCCAGTCCTCGACGTAGACAGCGTGCTCGGCCGAAAGCGACTTGAACCAGGTGTACACCTGCTCGTTGTACGGGCCTTTGCGCTTGGCGGTGAACCGGCACGACAGGAAGAGCTCGTTGACCCAGTCCGCCAGCCGGTTCTCGACGCAGTGTCGGATCAGCCGGTCCTCGATCGTCAACTGGTAGCGGCTCTCCTGGCCCTCATAAGGCACCACCACCTGATCGACGAAGTCGGCAAGAATCTGCTCGTGCTCAGTCGTGATCAGCACCCGGTCGCCGAGGCGGCCGCAGAGCGTCGGCATCTTCTGCATGAGCGGCTCCCACCACTCCTTCAGCTGTGGGAGCAACGGCTCGGTGGTGGACGCCCACGTCAGCTTGCGCGCCTCGCGGTCAGCCTTGGTGCGCGCTGCGTACTCGGTGAGGTACGCACGCTTGTGCGTGAACGGGTAGAGCGCCTCGGCGTCCGAGCCGAGGTGGGTGACTTCAGCGGTTCCCGCGTCGCGATCGAGGGTGACCGTGGTGCCGGTCGAAATGAAGAGACCGTTCTCGACCCCCATCGAGGCCAGGTAGTCCAGGAAGGTTCGCTGGTCGGGGAAGACGTTGCCCTTCTGTCCGAAGTCGTTGATCTCGAAGAGATCGTCGTCGAGAAATGCTGGCGGCCCCGAGTTCGGCAGCACCCAGCTCGCGCCGACCGCCTCGGCAAAACGACGCGCGCGGTCGAGACCGTTGGCGCGCTTTCGCTCACCGAGACCCTCCTTCACGTGCTGGGGAAGGTCGTACACCATCGGGAACCAGATCGCGCCGGAGTACTGCAGCGAGTGCCCGTCGTACTGGCCAAACTGCACAATCGGCTCGAGATCGGTGGGCCGGCAGTCGTTCTGGTTGAGAAAGGCCGCCGTTCCGTCATCGACGGACAGGCACGAGTCGCCGAGCGGGCCGTCGTTGGGCGCTGTCATCGCCACGATCATCAGCGTGAGGCCTTCGTGCTCGAACGGCTCGGCGTTCTTCGTCGCAATGAAACGGTGAAAGCCCAGGCTCTCCAGCGCGTCCCGTAGGTCGGGGACGCCGTAATCGGGAAGCAGGACGGTGGTGTCCTTGTCCATGTTGCTGGCCAGCCACTCGGGATCGTAGTGGTCCAGGTGCAGGTGCGAGACGTAGAGGTACTCCGAGCGCCCGAGACGTCCGAAGTCGAGTCCGTCGTTGGCCGGGAAGGGGTACCACGACGCGAAGTACGACGGCGAGAACCAGGGGTCGCACAGGATCGCACCGTGCGCTGTCTCAATGTGCAGACCGGCGTGACCGATGGACGTGACGCGCATGAA
>JAJAYM010000268.1 GCA_027117675.1 Actinomycetes bacterium
GCTCCGCCCCGGTCAAAGGCCCAGACCAGCATCGCGATCCACGTTGCCCACTCGGAAGCAACGAAGATGAAGTAAGCGCTGGTGACGCGCAGGAGAGCAGGGGTGCGCAGCACAGCCATCGCCGAGTGCGCGGCATCGCCCGAAGGTCGACCTACCCCAGCACGATCGTCGCTGCCTGTGTCCATCCCGCCCTCCGGGTCAAGCGCGTGGGTGGTCGCCTGCTGGCACAAGATAGCGGGCAGGCGGCGCGACCAGGGAAGGGTTTCTGGGACATCTCCCATCATTCGGTGCGCGGATCGGCCGCAGGTGACCAGATGGTGAACCATTCTTGGGAACCGGTGACAGCGCCTTGACCCCTCACCTAGGGTGAGCGCCATTACAGGGAGCGGCTTTGCTGCGCCCGAGTACCTGGAGGCCCGATGAGCACGACGAGCATGGTCACCCGAAGCCGCCTGCTGACGACGGTCGTCTCGGCCGCCCTAGCCGCCGCCACGCTCGTTGCGCTCCCGGCCGGAACGGCGACAGCCGCCACCTGTACCTTGGCGCCGCAGCTGCGTGACATCACCGTGACGCAGGGCGTCGGTTCGTACAGCCCGCTGGTGCGCGGCAAAGAGGCGCTCGTTCGTTCCTACCTCAGCCTGCCATCGTGCGCAGCCAGGGGTTCGTCAATTGCCGTCACCGGCGCGACGCTGAACGTGACGACCCCTGGCGGTACCACTCCCATCAGCCCGGACAACCTCGTGACCAGCCCTGCCCCCTTCCTGGCGCCCTTCACGAGCGCGCCGGCTGTTGACTCACCGGCAGATCCCCGGTTTGTGATCCCCGGCTCAGTTCTTGCCCCGGCTGCAAACACGGCCCGCTACACCGCGACGATGACGGTAACGGTCAACTACTCGTCCAAGGCGAGCAATACGGCGAGCCCCGTCGCTGGATCCGTGCGCTTCACCACACGACCAGGCAGCACGGCTCCGATTTCCAGTGTCGTCGAGAAGCGGACTAACGCTCTACGAGTCCTCGTGGTGCCGATGGGTGACCCGAACGTTTCCTACGCCCAGCAGTTCGATGCCGCTGCCCAATCGACGACGGCTGGCGCTATGCGCGTGCTCGCTCGGACGTTGCCGGTCCCCGACGGAGTCGGTGATCTGGCCTCGCCCGGTTCTGCTGCGGGCATCCGCTACGCCGTCGCCCCGACGATCGCTGACATCAGCACCTTCAAAGAGACCATCGGCGGCGCGAGCAAGTTCTGTGGCAAGGCGTCCAACTTCGACGGTATCGCCGCCAAACTCTCGACCTTCCTGCAGGTGTGGAACACCAACAACCCCGGTGTTCCAGCCGACCGGGTGATTGGCGTGGTGAGCGACAGGCTCAGCTTCGGCGGCGAGGCTGGGTGCGCGGAAGGAATGTCGAAGGTTGGCCAGCCCATCACCTGGGCCCGGCTTGTTCCTGCTTCCACGAACACACCGTCGGCAACCGGTTCCACCATGGCGATGGAGATCGCGCACACCTTTGGTGATGTCTCGCTGACCGCGGCCAACGCGGACCCCTTCAGCAGGTATCACTCAAAGAACACTCAAGCCGATGACAGCGCACCCAACCGCGCCTACAACGTGCCAACGCGTCAGTTCCTCGCCACTGACCGCACGGTGATGGCCGTGCGCGACACCTGGAACGACCAGACAACGCTGCTGGAGCCAGCGGACTGGGCGTTCACGCTTTGTGCGCTGACACCAGCACCACTGCCAACGAGCTGCCCGACGGGTACCACCTCAGTCGGCACAGCCGAAAGTGTCGCCAACGCACCGACGTTCGTTATCTCTGGAGTCATCGACCGGGGACCCCCAACGACGGTTGAGGTCACCGAGTCCTACTTCAAGAATGGAGTGCCGCAGTTCAAGCTCGACCCGGCGAGCGACTACCGGCTGGTGCAGAAGGACGCTGGCGGCGGACTGCTCAGCAACGTTGGCGTCGCCGTCAACTTTGAAACATCCGACCATGATCACGATCGTTCGAGTCCCGCCCCGGAGTCGGGGGTGGTGACGGCAGAGAGCACCGCAACCTTCACGGCTGCTGTCCCGTTCAACACCGACACCGACACCATCACGCTGGAGAAGGACGGCGTGGTGCTCTACGCACGTGACCGGGTGCCGGCACCGGAGGTCACCGCAGTGGTGCCCGGTGACGGCCCCGGATCCACCGAGCGAGTGAGCGAATGGACAGTGGGGGAGGGATTTCCAGACGTCCAAGGGTACAGCACGACGTCCTCCTCCGACATCAGCGGCGACGGGAGTCTGGTGGTCTTCCGAACGGCAGCCCAGCTTGCCCCGCTCGACAACAATGAGCACGACGACATCTACCTCCGTAACGTGGCAAACAAGACGACGACACTCATCACCATTGGTCAAAGCGAGGGGCCCATTGACTCTGACGGAGCAAGTTACGACCCAGTGATCAGCGCCGACGGGTCGACGGTGGCCTTTGTGTCCTCGGCGCACAACCTCATCAGTCCACAGCCGACTAACGACTCCGACCACGTGTATGTGTACGACGTGGAATCGGAGTCCGTGTCGATCGTCGACTCCTACCGGGACGGCGCAGCCGAAGTGTCGGCCAACATGTCAGCCCAGGACCGGCCTGTCCTGAGTGCCGACGGACGGTTCGTCGTGTTTACGTCACTAGCCACGAACCTCACCCCATGGCTGACTGAGATCGAGGACTTTGCCGCCCGCGTCTACGTCTACGGTCCCGTGGGCGAGGGATCCGGGTTTGAGCTGGTGAGCGTCCCTTCCAGCGACTGTGGTGAGGGGGCCACTTGTGTCGATCGCGGTGAGTCGCCCGGCTCGATCACTGACGCCGGTCATTTCGTCTCGTTCCTCAGCGCCGCGCAGATCACCCAGGACTCACCCGTCGGAATTCGGGCCGGCTATGTGCGCGATCGGCAAGGGGGGACCACGAAAATGGTTACCGAGGGCAGCGCGCTCACCTGCGACCTGGAGGGTTGTACCGCCATCCCTAACCCCATCGATGGCGATCTCGTCAGCCCGCCATTGCTCAGCCCGCTCTCA
>JAJAYM010000269.1 GCA_027117675.1 Actinomycetes bacterium
CGGACTTCCCTGACGAGGTTGTCACCGAGACGAAGATCCACTACGTCGACCTCCCCGGCGGCGCCGGTATGGCTGCGCTGCTGACCCTCGACAACGGCCGCGACCACAAACGCCCCAACACGTTCGGTCCCGCGTCGTTGGCCTCCCTGGACGCCGCACTAGACGAGGTTTCTGCTCACGATGATCTGGCGGCGGTCTGTCTCACCGGCAAGCCGTTCATCTTCAGCGTCGGCGCCGACCTCAGCGTCTTCCGCCAGCTCACTTCCCACGAGCAGGTGCTCGAGATCGGGCGCCTCGGGCACCGGGTCTTCAATAAGCTCGCCACGCTGCCGGTGCCCAGCTTCGCGTTCATCAACGGCGCGGCCATGGGCGGGGGCCTCGAGGTCGCCCTGCACTGCACCTACCGGACCGTTTCGGGCGCAGCACCAGCGATCGCACTACCCGAGGTCTTTCTCGGCCTTATCCCCGGCTGGGGCGGCACGGCGCTGTTGCCACGTATCACCGGACTCGACAACGCGGTGACGGTTATCGTGGAGAACCCGCTCAACTTCAACAAGATGATGAAGCCGAAGCAGGCGCTCGAGCTCGGTGTGGTTGACGTGATGTTCGACGCAGCCGACTTCATCGAGCAGTCGTTAGCCTGGGCGGCAGCCATCGCTAGTGGTCAGATCGTCGTAGAACGCCCACAAGACACCGACGTGGACGCCTCGACGGCGATCGCGCGCGCGGCGGGCATCGTGACTGCCAAGACCAACGATGTGCCACCCGCCCCGCGACGCGCAGTTGAGCTGTTGGCCGGTTCGCGCGGCTCGATCGCCGACTGCTTTGCCGCCGAGGACCAAGCCCTGGCCGACCTCACACTCAGCCCAGAGCTCTCGGCGTCCCTCTACGCTTTCGACCTGGTGCAAAAGCGCGCCAAGCGTCCGGTTGGCGTTCCGGACGTCGAACCGCTGCCGGTCACCTTCGTCGGCATCATCGGGGCCGGTCTCATGGCCAGACAGCTCGGCGTGCTCGTAGCGCAAAACATGGGCGTCCCAGTTCATCTGGTCGACGTCGACCAGGAAGCGGTGCAACGAGCCACCGACTCGTTGAAGTCTGATCTTGAGTCGCGGGTGCTAAAGAAGCGGCTGCGCCCGGACGCGGCGAGCAAGCTGCAGCAGCTGATCACCATCAGCACCGACCGGTCAGCGCTGGCCGATGCCGACCTGGTGATCGAAGCCGTCTACGAAGACCTCGATCTAAAGCGCACGGTCTTGGCCGATCTGGAAGATGTGGTCCGCGACGACTGTGTGCTGGCCACCAACACCAGCTCACTGCCGGTGTCAGCGATGGCGGCTGGCTTGCAGCACCCCGAGCGGGTCGTCGGCCTGCACTTCTTCAACCCGGTCGCCGTCATGCAGCTGGTCGAGGTGGTGCGCGCTCAGGCGTCGAGCGATCAAGCTTTGGCCACCGCGTTCGCCGTCACCAAACAGCTGAAGAAGTCAGCCGTCCTCGTCGTCGACTCCCCCGGGTTCGTCGTGAACCGAGTGCTGATCCGCCTCTTGTCCGAGGTCATGAGCGCTGTTGACGACGGCGCTGACTTCGCCACCGTGGATGCCAGCCTCGATCCGCTTGGCATGCCGATGTCGCCGTTCGCGCTGCTCGAACTGGTCGGTACCGGTGTCGCTGCTCACGTCGTTGGAGCGATGCACCAGTCGTTCCCTGACCGCTTCGCGCACTCAGCGACGCTCGACGCGCTCGCGGCGTCCGGACGCCGCACGGTCTATGTCGACGGTGGTGGGCCAACGATCGACCCGGAAGTCGCCGCACTCGTGCCTGTGCACGACAACGCACCGACCGGCGAGGATATTCGCGGGCGCGTGCTACGCGCCCTCGCCGAGGAGATCGGGCTAATGCTCGATGAGGGTGTCGTAAGCGCGCCGGCCGACATCGACCTCTGCATGGTCCTGGGTGCCGGCTGGCCCTTCTGGCTCGGTGGGATTACCCCGTACCTCGACCGCGCCGGAATCTCGACCGAGGTACGCAATGCGCGCTTCCACGACGGGCCGCCGGACGCTACTGGCTGACACCGACTAGCTGCTCACCTGCGGCCAGCTCGACGCGGGCCGCAGGGGCACCGCCGAGATCATGACGCCAAGCAATCACATCGCCGTCGTCGAGCGGTACGAGTAGCCAACCGTTCGGCCCAGGGATGGCTTGCAACCCGGGCGTTGGCCTCAGTCCCCCAACGATCGCGAGGTTGTCGGGTGCGCCAAGTGCCAACGCTGTCCGGCCATCTGAGTCAGCGACAATGACAGCGACGCCTGCAACATCTGGGACCAACCTCGGTTGGCCGACCTCCTTCCAGCCAAACGGGATATCGACATCGGTCGAGACACCGGTGGCAACGTCAACCATCGCGGTGGCGCATCCGGACGTCAGGCAGCCTGTGGTGACGAGTGCATGGCCGCCACTGACCTCGCGAACCGAGATCACCCAGCCCATGTCACGAATCTGCTCTTGAAGCTGGGGGTCCCACAGAATCAGCCGCCTGGCGCGGAACCCTCCTTTGACGGCCACCAGACCGTCGGCTGCAGCACCGACGATCTGTAGCCGTGGCGGAACACTGAAGACCTTCGATCGCCAGGTGCCGTAGGCGCTCGCGAGTGCCACGCCGCCCGCCGTAGGTGGGTCTGCATCGACGGAGAGCCACACGGAGGTGCCCGATGCCGGCGCGACCAAGTCAGCTTCTCCGATGGGGTACGGCGGCTCGTCATCGATGTAACCGACGACCGAGTCAGCGAAGGCGACGTCTTCCGAGGGGTACTGCATGACGACCCCCGTTCCGACGACCGAGGCCTCACCCGCGTCGTCAGCGGCCACCGGCGTCCTTGCACCGCCGTCGACCTCGACCCACGTCAATCCCGATGGGCCATCGACGAGCAGCCGTAAACCCGTCGATGGAGTGCCAGATCCCCACGGCGCAATCTCAACGAGCAGCACGACGAGCAATGCGGCGGCGACCGCAGCCGACAGCATCCATCGCGCCCACCGAGGCAGCCAGCCGCGGTCGAGCGAGTGCCGCGACTGAGCAGGACCCGCATCCAGCAGATCCTCGTCGGTGAGTGTCACCAGATCACAGTGGAGGTTGCACCGCCGGTAGGCAAACGCTGAACCGCGCGGCACAGGCACGATCGTGCCTGACCGAGATCTGGCTCTTGGTAGTCGCACCCGCACGGGCGGTCACTGAAAGCGTCAGAAGGGTGGCGGCAGGTCCGAGTCCAGGCGGATGTGGTGCGCAGCGTCTACCGTCGGGAGGTGGACTCTCCTGGCCCTGAGCGCCCTGCGCCGACCGCACCGGAGGCGATCGCCCTCCGGCGAGCGGTTCTGGCGGTCTCGGTACTCGACAACGTCGACATCATTCCGGGTGAGTACTCCGTCACGCTGCAGGGGCGCCACCCGGACCTCGAACTGGGCTGGGGCGAGGTCGACGTGGCGATCGGCGACAGTGATCCGGACTCCGACACCGCACGACGCCGGCTCCGTGTCTGGGTGCAGTTGCGGGCCGGACTCGCGCAGCTGGTCGACCCGGAGGCGATGGCGCGTCCGATCGGGCTACCCCAGGACCATCCCTTGCATCCGGGGGCCGACTGGGTGCGCGTCCGAGTACCCGGCGAGGCCCTCGACCTCGGGCTCGGACTGCTCGGGCTGTTAGGCGACCCAGACCAAGTGGTCGTCGTTCCTCCGATGTTGCTCATGGCCGCCGGGATCGAGCCCGATCCCTGGTGGCCGCACCAAGTCCGCGAACTCGAACACACTGGGAGGCTCGCGGCCGAGCGGCTGCTGCGCGACGACACTGCCCCGCTGCGACCGTTCGGCGATCTAGATGTCCTGACTCTGCTGGGTTCGACGGCCTTTCGCGCCGCACTTTGCAACGCCGATCCACTCGGCTGGCGCACCGCCGCCGTCCCGATGCGGACGCGGGGCTGGCTCGACCTCGGTCGGATCGACCCGGCCTTCGCCGCCGCAGCTGCGCTGGCTACTGATCCCGACGAGCGCGGGTTCGAGCGCGCAGTCCTCGTCACCCCAGAAGAGATCGTGATGGTCGGAGCGGGTGGGCGATCTGCTCGCCACGCCTTGCAGGACCCGCCAGCGCGCGTCGACCCGTGGCTCCGCGGGCGCTGACCTGTTGCGAGCTGCCGCTTACGAGCTGCGGCGCTCGTCGAGTGAGGACGCCGGCGGTTCGGCCTCGTCCTCGTCGGAGAGGGCCAGCGGCGACAGGCCGCTGACTCGCTCGACCACCGCGCGAGCCACCTGCTGGGCGGTGAGCCCCTCGGCGCTCATCACCTCGGCTCTCGTCGCGTGCTCGAGGAAACGACGTGGCAACCCGACCACATGCACCGGCGTGGCGATCTGGGCGTCCTGAAGCGCGTCAGTGAACGTGGCGCCGACACCACCCACGCGCAAGTTGTCCTCAACGGTGACCACCAGCCGGTAGCCAGCCGACATTGTCACCAACTCGTCCGAGACCGGGAGAACCCACCGTGGGTCGACGACGGTCACGCCGATGCCTTGGTCGTCGAGCCGCTGAGCGACGTCCAGCGCACACCCCGCCATCGGGCCGACCGCCACGATGAGGACGTCCGGAGGCCCCGACCGGTGCAGCACATCGGCGCGACCAACCTGATCAATCGTTTCGATCTCAGCGGGGAGCGCCCCCTTGGGGTAGCGCACGAGCGTTGGCCCGTCGTCGATGGCGACGGACTCCGCAAAGAGTTCACGCAGACGTTGACCGTCTCGGGGCGCAGCGATCTGTAAACCCGGAACAGTCTGGAACAGCGAGAGGTCCCACATCCCGTTGTGTGAGGCGCCGTCGTCACCGGTGACACCTGCACGGTCGAGGACGAACGTGACACCGGCCCTGTGCAGGGCGACATCCATCAACACTTGATCGTAGGCACGGTTGAGGAAGGTGGCATACACGGCGACCACCGGATGCATCCCCGCGTAGGCGAGTCCAGCCGCCGAGGTGACCGCGTGCTGCTCGGCGATGCCGACGTCGAAAACACGATCGGGGAAGGCTTCGGCGAACGCTCGCAGACCTACCGGTCGCAGCATGGCGGCGGTGATGGCGACGATGTCAGCCCGCTGGTGACCGACCTCCACGATGGCGTCGGAGAACGCTCCCGTCCAGGTGGGCCCGGAAGCGGAGAGTGCTCGCCCGGTCTCGGGGTCGATGACACCGACACCATGGAAGTGATCGGCGTCGTCGTTCTCGGCTGGGGCGTAGCCCAGGCCCTTACGCGTGAGCGCGTGGACGATAACGGGCCCGCGGAACGCCTTGGCCCGCCGCAAGGCGTGTTCTAACTGAACCACGTCGTGGCCATCGACGGGACCGACGTACTTCAGGCCGAGGTCTTCGAAGAGGCCCTGCGGGGCGACCATGTCCTTGAGGCCCTTCTTCATTCCATGCAGGGCGTCAAAAAGCGGCTGACCGACAACCGGGGTGCGGCCGAGCATCGTTCGTCCCCAACCGAGAAACTTCTCATACCCACGTGTCGTGCGCAGCGTCGCCAAGTGATGGGCCAGGCCACCAATGGTTGGAGCGTAGGAGCGTTCGTTGTCGTTGACCACGATCACGACTGGTCGGTCGTGTACCGCTGCGAGGTTGTTGAGGGCCTCCCATGCCATGCCACCGGTCAGGGCGCCATCTCCAACGACGGCAACGACAGTGCGGCTCTGCTCACCGCGTAACTGGAAGCCCTTCGCGATGCCATCGGCGTAGGAGAGTGCCGTGGATGCGTGTGAGTTCTCGATGACGTCATGCTCGGACTCAGTGCGCGAGGGATAGCCCGAGAGCCCTTCACGTTTGCGCAGGGAGGCGAAGTCGTGGCGACCGGTGAGCAACTTGTGCACGTAAGCCTGGTGACCGGTGTCCCAGAGCAACACGTCCCGCGGGCTGTCGAAGACGCGGTGCAAGGCGATCGTCAGTTCCACCACGCCCAGGTTGGGCCCAAGGTGCCCGCCGGTGCGCGAGACGTTCTCGACCAAGAAGTCGCGAATCTCGCTGGCGAGCGGTTTCAACTCATCGGGGTCGAGCGCCTGGACGTCGGCCGGCGTCACGATCTGAGCGAGCAGCGACACCGGACCTGCCTCTCTCCTACGACGATGCTGAGCGACCTGACCGAACCAGGTGGCCGACTCTGAACCTCAGTCTAAGGCCGTTAGGCCGCAGCGGCGCGCCACCAGCGGCGATCACATGCGGGGCACGAAGGCTTCACCACGGAGTGCGCGACCGATCAGGTCTACCTCGCGCCGTCTGGCGAGCAGCCCAGCGCCTTCGCGCTCAAGCGCCTGCAACATCTCGGCAACGACCTCGGGCGTGGCGTCCACGCGCAGCTCAGCCCTGGCCCGCGAGTAAGCAGCGCGCGCCGACTGAAGCTGGGCGTCGACCAGCCCCTGGACGCGCCACGCCAGCAACCGCGGTTGGCGCGCGTAGAGCGGCTCAGTTCGAAAGTCTCCGGGGGCTAGATCCAGGAGGTAGGCAACGGCCCGCGGCTCCCAGCCGTCAGCGCCGGGGGGCGGGACGGTCTTGGGCCACCCAGGAGGGGTGCGAATCTGCGACGACACGGAGTCGAGCCTGGCACGCCCCGCCCACAGCCCACCCGCCGTCCCCGCCCGTCCCCCTGGTAACGGATTCGGGATGCGGACTGTGCGGCGCGGTGAAGCGCTCCTGCGATACTGCTTGACATGGTCGCGTGGGTAGCTGCAATGAAAGTACTGATCAAGTGGGGGCCGGTCGTTTTCGCGGCCGGCAAGAAGGCGTTGCCCTACCTCAAAGACAATCCGGCAGCGCAGCAATTCGTGGCTTCGATGGCTGAGCAAACCGCTGCCCTGCCCCAGAAACTGAGCACCGAGGGGCGCGTCAAACGCAAGATCACCGCCGTCCAGATCTCGCTGGCCGAGGCCGCGGCGGTCGGCGTCGACCCGCTCGCCTATGCGCGGTGGCGCGACGAGCTCGACGAAATGTCGCGCACTGTCGTACTGGCGCGGGCCGCCAGCCGCCCCCAGCGCCGCCTCCTGCTCAAGCGCTGCGAGCGGCGCCTCGATGCCCTAGTCGCCGAGATCCTCCCGCAGCTGACCCGGCGCCGGCCGCCCGCGCCACCCCAGCTGCCGCCCTCGCGCTGACCCGGCTCGCCGCCGGTGAGGTCACCCACCCCGAGGTGGCGTTAGATGCACACGATGACCACGTCACGTGGTCATCGTGGGTTGTGCGGAGCGCGTGGCCCGGGCCAGGATGCGCTGCCAGCGGCGGCGGCGAGCGCTGTCAGGGCAGTAGGGAGCGGAGCACGTACGGCAGAATCCCGCCGTTGCGGTAATAGTCAGCCTCACCAGGGGTATCGATCCGGAGCCGGGGGTCGAAGGTGACGACCGAGCCGTCTGGACGCGTGGCTGCAACCGCCACCGTCGGCGGTGCCACACCGTCATTGAGAGCGGTGACCCCGCTGATGGCGAAGGTTTCAACGCCGGTGAGGCCCAGCGAAGTGGCGCTCTGTCCGTCCGGGAACTGAAGCGGCAGGACACCCATCCCGATCAGGTTGCTGCGGTGGATGCGTTCATAGGACTCCGCAATCACCGCTCGGACGCCGAGCAGTGCCGTGCCCTTGGCCGCCCAGTCGCGCGACGACCCTGACCCGTACTCCTTCCCGGCCAGCACCACCAAGGGAACGCCAGCGTTGCGGTATGCCTCCGCCGCGTCGTAGATCGTCACAATGGGACGCTCGCCCTGCTCATCTACATCAGCGAGCAGGTTGGCCGTGAATCCGCCCTCGCGGCCGTGAGCGAGCCAATTGCGCAGGCGGATGTTTGAAAACGTGCCTCTGATCATCACCTCGTGGTTACCGCGACGCGAGCCGTAGGAGTTGAAATCTCGCACCGACACCCCTTGGTCCGTGAGGTACCGACC
>JAJAYM010000270.1 GCA_027117675.1 Actinomycetes bacterium
CAGCAGGCCAGCGGATGCTGCAACAGCGCGTCAGCTGCCGGACCGTCGACGTGACCGAAGTCGAACAGGCCCCTGCCTAACTCGGTGGTCACGACGCCGTTGGTGACCCGACGCAAAGCCGACGTCTCGGCGTCGGCGAACCACAGCGTTGCTCCGTCCGAGGAGATCGCGAATCCGGACGGCTGTGCGAACCAGGCACGCATGAGGTCGCCGTCCACGAGACCCTCTTGCGTCGTTCCACCGCGCACCGTGAGGCGTCCGGAAACGGGGTCATAGCTCCACAGCTGGTGGTTGCCGGCCATCGCGATGGCAACCTCCGACCAAGCTGGCACCCACACAACGTCCCACGGTGAGCTCATCGGGGTGTCAGCGAATGCCTGGTCCGGCAGGGGATCGCCCTGCATCCACTGCTTGCCCGTACCGACGAGGTTGCGCACGTGCCCGTCGCGCAGTCGGACGCCGCGCAGCGCGTGGTTGACGGTGTCGGCAACGACCACGTCGTATCCAACGCGATCGCCAATCTCGGGCGGGAGCATGCACAGTCCGTTGGGCTCGCTGAACTGCGCGGCGCTCGCAGTCCCCGGCAGATGCCCGCGTGCTCCCGTGCCGATCCGGAGGATGAGGGCTCCGCTTGTCGGGTCAATGTGGGCAAGCGAGTGGTGGCCAGCGTCAGCGACCAACAGTGTGCGATCGGGGAGCAGCACCGCCTTTGCGGGGAACCGCAGTGTGGTGTCATCTAGTGCTGCGTCTTCAGTGAACGCGGCGTCGGGGTGCAACGTCCCGCGTGATTGGTAGTCGTTGATCAGTTGCTCGAGCAGCAGGTCGATCGCGTGGGCGTGGCCTTCGCCAGAGTGCTGCGCGATGATGTACCCCTCGGGGTCGATCAGCACCAGCGTCGGCCACGCGCGCACGGCGTACTGCTGCCAGGTCTGCAGGTCTGGATCGTCCAGCACCGGGTGCGCGACTCCGTAGCGCTCAACGGCCGCCATCACGGCTTCGGGCGTGGCCTCGTGCGCAAACTTCGGGGAGTGGACGCCGACGACGACGAGCTCGTCTGCATACTTTCGCTCGATCGGCCGAAGCTCATCGAGCACGTGCAGGCAGTTGACGCAGCACCCGCTCCAGAAGTCGAGCAGCAAGAAGCGGCCGCGGAGCTCGGACAGGCTGAGCAGGCGTCCTCCGGTGTTCAGCCACCCTCGACCCTGCAGCTCAGGCGCCCTCAGCTTCACCACAGATCACACCTCATTGGACTGCCCGTAGCGCCGACGTCTCATGCGGCCATCCTGACATCGACCAGACTGCAGCGCGTGCAGCGCGGGGCCCAAGCCGTCGGCGCGCGCTGCGTGAGATCGCGGAACTTTCGCTGCGGCTATAACGGCGCATGCGGCCCGACACACAACTGATCCCCCACTCTGACCCAGATCGCTGAGGCAGACTGCAGGAAGTGGTGCTATCACGCCACTTCCTGCAGTCTGCTTGGCCAGTGGACGGTCAATCCTCAGTGGGGATCACGCGCCGTGCCGCCGCCTCCCATGGCCAGCACGGTATCGACGAACGCATCCACGTCGGACGCGTCCGTCCGCGGGTTGATGAAGCATGGACGCAGCGCGAACTGTCCATGCACGAGGGTGGAGCTCACAACAAAGCGTGACTCGCGGGCCAGCCGGCGCAAAATCTCGCGGTTGACGGCGTCGATGTCGTTCGCGGGATCAGCAGGCACATACCGGAAGACGCAGATTGACAAGACCGGGGCGAGAAGCAGTTCTAAGCGAGGGTGCTCACGCGCTCGCGCGGCCACTCGTCGCGCGAAGTCGTTGTCCTGAACCACCCGAGCTCGGACTCCTTCGGCGCCCAGTTCGCGCAGGACGCTCCACACTGCCACGCCTCGTGCTGGCGAAGACAACTCGACTCCGAAGTCGAAGTACGGCACCCCCATCGAGTCGAGCGACACTTGGACGTCGTCGTCGGAGAAGGCCCCCTCTAGGTAGTCAGCCGGCTCCTGCGTGAACGCGCGAAAGAGCACTGAGCGATCGCGCACGAACGTCGCAGCGATCCCGGTCGGTGCGTTGAGCCACTTGTGGGGATCGGTGATCGCAGAGTCGGCGAGCTCAAGCCCGTCGTAGAGCGGCGCAACACGCTCGTCGAGGATTCCGGGCAGTCCGTACGCCCCGTCGACGTGGAACCACGCGCCGTACTTCTTGGCGATCTCACCGCAGCGGCGCAGCGGGTCAATGGCTCCGGTGTTGGTCGTGCCTGCAGCAGCGACCACGGCCACCGGTAACACCCCGCGCGCCCGGTCCTCCGTCATCGCCCGGTCGAGCGCGTCGGTGTCCATCCGCATCTGAGCATCCACCGGAACGCCCCGGACGCGGCGGCGACCGATTCCCAGGACGCCTGCGGAACGCTGCACCGTGTGATGCGCCTGCGTCGACGTGTAGACAGCCAGTTCGACGCCGCTCAGGCCGTCACCGGACGGGTCGATGCCCTGTTGCTCAAGTGCCCACTGGCGTGCCGCACCCAAAGCGATGAGGTTGGCCGTCGACCCACCGCTGGAGAACACGCCTTTCATGTGAGCTCCCAGGCCGCAGAGCTCGGCCAGCCAGTCGAGCCCCACTTCCTCGAGCAGGTTGAACGACGTCAAGGTCTGCCGCTGCGGTGCAGCGATCATGCTGGCGGCACTGACCGCGACGGGCACCGTCGACGGACCGGTGGTGATCCAGCCCCACGAAGCCTCCGACGTCAGGTGCGGGCCGTGCGGAAGGACCAACTCGACGAACTCGCCAAGCGTCGCATCGGCGCCGATCCCGGCCCGAGGCAGCGGACCGGACAGGCGACCCTTCCAGTCAACCGGCGAGCGCAGGGCATCGACGCGCTCTTTGGCCAACCACGCATCGAGCGCATCGCCCATCCGCGCGAACGTTTCGGAAAACCGTCCAGTCTCTGGACGCGGTGTCGTCACGTCGTGAGGCTACTCCAGCACTACCGGCGCAGGAACCGCCGCAGCGGGCAGGCCGCGGGATCGCGGAGCTGCCATACCATCACCAGCACGCCGAGGGCCAGCATGGCGATCCATCGCCAGTGCGCTTCCGCCCACTGGGGGCCGGGAGGGACAAGGAGCGGCCAACGCTGACCCACCATCTGCACCACCATCAGCAGGCCGACGACAACCAGAAGGACGAACTGGGCAGGCTCGGTGATGCCCAACTGGCGCTGCAACAGCAGTGCGGCCGCTGTGGTGAGCACGAGCACCGCGCACGCTTCCAAAGCGATGCCGACTGCCACCGACCAAGTGTTCAGGTACTGCCCTAAGACAAGAGCAGCCGGCGACATAGCGACCACCACGGCCACGGCGCTCACCGCAAAGCGCACCCCCATGAGAGCGCGTCGCGCAACTGGCAAAGCGCGGGTCGTGTCAACTGACGGATCATCGAAGGCGAAGACCACCGTTACCGCAGCCAGCGCTGCGACACCGCGGATCAGCCAGAGTGCACCGTCCACTTCGGTCACGCCATCTGAACGCCACCACACCAGCAACCAGGATCCGGCGATTCCGGCGGCCAACATCGGCCACTTGGCCAGACGCGGCGCGTATTGGGCCAACCCGCGTACCACTGCGCCGGCACCAAGGCGCGGCACCGTCGCGGTGTCGGTCATAGCTGCAGGGATCCGGCAGCTGCCGTCGCCGCCAATACACCGGCCGAGATGAAGAGCCAGCGCAGACGACCCTCACGCTCGCGGAGCATCACCGCACAGAAGGCGAGTGCACATAGACCGATCAGGTAAACAGCGTGCCAGGCCTGTGAGCCCATCAGCGTCCATTCGTCGTCGAACCAGTCTGGCGAGGCAATGTACGGCGCGAACCAAGGCCAGGTGTTGATCGGGGCGCGCTCAGCGTCCAGCACCCAGAGGGAGCCAAAGATCAATACGACAAGCCCAAGCGGAAGGGAGCCGGGGAACCGGAGCCATGTCGCGAACATGACGGCGAACAGGCCACCACCGACCAGGGTTGTTGCCAGCTGCACGAGCTCGGCGATGCTCAGGGCCTGAGCCCCGTCCCCGAGAACGACGTCGTTGCCCAACACTGCCAGCGCCACCATCGCGACCAGCCCGACCAGCCCCGGCCCAAGCACGACACCAATGCACAAGCCAGCGTTGCGTGCGCGCGACGACAGTGTTGACGCCGCCAACTGCGCTTCCGCCTTGGTCCTCCGAGACGAGGACGCGACGAGGTGGCATGCGATGTAGAACAGCAGGCCGGCATAGAGCGCGATGACAAAGAAGATGAAGTCGTACGCGGCAGCGCGACTCGGCAACGAAAGACTTGCCTCGACCACGGTCTCGACTCCGGCCATGAACATGAAGAACCCAAGGATCAGCAACAGCACCGGCGACAGCACCATCCGGCGTCCCTCGCGCCAGCCGAGTTCAAGCACGGCGAGCCACGTCGCGCCGGACGTCTGGTGTTCAGTTGTGCGCGAAACCAGCACGGCGCTCATGCCGCCACCTCCTCGTCAAACCGGCCGACGAGAAGCAGGTATCCGTCTTCGAGTGTCGGCTCCACGAGCTCGGCGCCACTGGGTGGCGCTCCTAGGTGCCGGAACCGACCTTCACCCGTACGCCACACCAACTCGGCGCCGGCGACGCGTTCGTCGGCCAGCCAAACCCGCCCTCCCGCAACTCCGGAAAGCTCGGACGGCGCCCCCTGGAAGAGCACCCGACCCTTGTCCAACACCACAACGTCCTGACAGAGCGCTGCGACGTCCTCCGTCTGGTGCGTTGAAAGCAGTACAGCGCGGCTTTCGCCTGCACGTGACACCAGCTCGCGGAAGCGCAGCCGCTGTTCGGGGTCGAGACCTGCAGTGGGCTCGTCGAGCACCAGGAACTGCGGCTCACCCAACAGTGACGCGCCGAGTGCAACCCTGCGGCGCATGCCACCCGACAGTGATCGAACTCGCTTGCCGCTGACGGACGCGAGGTCGACAGCGTCGATGACCCTTCGCACCTCAGCGTGCCGCTGCTGACGGTTGGTCATCTCTTTCAGGATCGCGACGTAGTCGATGAACTCGAAGACGCTGAAGCCACGCTGGAAACCGGGTTCTTGCGGCAGGTAGCCCAGCCGACGTCGAATCTCGACTCGCTGGCTAGCCACCGACGGATCGCGACCGAAGACCGACACACTCCCCGAGTCGGGAGCCGCTACCGTCGCCAGGATGCGCAACAGCGTCGTCTTGCCAGCGCCGTTCGGCCCGAGCAGGCCGGTCACCCCCGTCCCGATCTCGAAGGTGGCGCCGCTGAGCGCCTGGGTGCGGCCGAACCTTCGCCGAACCTCGCTCACCGTGGCAGCTGTGGTCATCGGTTCCTCCTTAGGGCTGAACGCAACATCGGGTCATGGGCCAGGAAGAGTGAGGCACTCACCGCGAGGGCCAGCGCCGTCCACTGCACGGACGCCGAGAGCAGCACCCCTGCGACGTCGCGGTTGTCCACCAACGCCGCGATCAACGGCAGCGCGTAACACGCGGCGACCCCGGCAGCAGCAACAGGCAAAGGCAACCAGCGGGCGACCACAAGCGTGATCGACAAGAGCGCAAGGCAGGGCAGCAGCCAGGCCGCCGCGTAGCCGCCGCTTGGGACGAAGAGCGACGCGACCAGGGCCAGAACTCCCGACGCCGCCACCACCGCCGTCGACCTCAGCAACACCAGGCGCATCGTCGGGTAGGGGCTCGCCACCGAAACCTCGAAGGTGGGGTCGATGCCACGTCCGTAGGACCCGCCAACTGCAAGCACCGGAACAATCGGAGCCAGGATCAGGAATAGCGTGGTACCACCGGATCGGGAGTTACTCGCCCACACAGCAAAAGCCAGGACGGCGGCTAGCGAGAGTAACCACGAAGCATGCAGGGACGGTGCTCCAGACACCAGTCGCGCATCACTGTCAGCCATCCCTAGCGCCGACAGCACTCGCTCTGCCCAGGACCGGCGCGGCGCATCCACCTCGTCCTCGACGGCCGCCCAGATGCTGTGCATCCGTTCCGTTGGCACCTCTGCGTTCACCGTGAGACGGCACTCGGCACACGTCATGACGTGCGCCTCAATGGACGCGGCGCGCGCACCCGCCAGCTCACCAACGGCATAGGCGCTCACCAACTGCTCTGGAACATGCCAAGTCATGCCAGTTCCTCCCTCAGCACCTCGCGTGCTCGCTTCATTCGGGTCTTTACCGTTCCTTGCGGGATTCCGAGGAGCCGGCTTGCTTCAGCCGTTGTCAGGCCGTCCAGCACTGTCGACTGCACGACGACGCGCAATTCCGGGGACAGCCGGTCGAGAGCACCGGCGAGGTCGCCGTACTGCACGCCCAGCAGGACGCGCTCCTCAGCGGAGATCTCAGCGCCGACGTTGGGTAGATCGGCGACCACATCGGCCCGCGGGCTGCGGCGGAGCGCATCGATGAGACGGCGGACGCCGATTCCCCAGATCCACGCGGCCACATCGCCACGGCCGGTGTACTTGCCGGCTCCCCGCCAGACAGCTACGAAGGTGTCCTGCACTACCTCGTCGACCAACCCGGGATCAGTGCAACGACGTCCAAGTCGAATGAGCAGCCAGCCCGCATGTCGGGCATAGAGCTGCTCGAGCGCCCTGCGGTCGCCGTCGGCCACCTGACGCAGCAAGGCTGCGTCGGGTGGCTCGGTGCTCGACACGTTGGACACGGAGGACACTGTCGTCTCTCTGACTCGTCAGGGCTAGGCCTTCACCCCCCTGTCGCATCCACCGGCGCTTCCGGTTCATTCAAGGGCCAAGCGGAACTGGCCTACAGACGACGGTCGCCGAGGGCGGGGAAGCGCTCGCGCCAGTCACGGGTGTGGGTAAAGTCGAGTTCGGCTCGGATGACCTGCTCGCTTTCACCTGCCTCGGCGAGCGTCAGTCCCATGGCGTCAACGATCAGACTGGCGCTACCCATCGGGACACCGCCGTGCGCTCCGGCGGTATTGAGCGCTATCAGGGGCAGCTGGTTCTCGATCGCGCGTGCGCGGGCCAGCACCGACCAGTGCGCGATCCGCGAAGCCGGCCATGCCGCCGGCACCACAAAGACATCTGAGCCGGCATCGGTGAGGGCCCGGAACATCTCGGGGAAACGCAGGTCGTAACAGGTGGCCAGGCCAAGCTTGCCGACAGACGTGTCAGCCACCA
Organism: Actinomycetes bacterium; assembly: GCA_027117675.1. GTDB lineage: Bacteria > Actinomycetota > Actinomycetes > JAHEKZ01 > JAHEKZ01 > JAHEKZ01. The sequence continues at coordinate 7,189 of JAJAYM010000270.1, forward strand.
CCACGTCGTGGCCTCCGACGAGGTACTTCGGCTCACCCTCGGTGAACCCAAAGAGGTGGATCTTGCGATAGACAGCGTTCAAGGACCCATCGCGCTCGACGACCACGGCGGTGTTCGTGAGCGACCCGTCATCGTGACGCTCGATGAACGAGCCCCCATGCAACACGACGGATGCGGAGCGAGCGGCCGCCTGCAGCTGGTGCACCAGTTCGCCGCTCAACGGCTGAGCCGTCGACTGCCAGAGCTGGTAGGTGAACCCGCCGTTCGGCCACAGCTCGGGGAGAACGACGAGGTCGGCCTCGGCTTCGTCCACAACGAGGGAGAGGATCCGTTCGACGCGAACATCGAACGACTCACTCTCGATGAAGTCGAACTGGATTGCGGATACCTGCATGGCGCCCAGCCTGCCATGGGGGTCCGTTCCTGGACAGCCTGCGCCGAACGGGTGATCCGCCCATGGAACCCCACGGCCCGATTCCCACTCACCTACGCTCGACGAGTACCTTCTGCCGTTCTGCCCTGTTTGGGGAATCTCGTGAAACGTGTTGTGATCACTCTTGCCGTCTTCGGCCTCGCGGCCGCCACGCTCAGCTCAGGCGTCGCGTCAGCCGTTGCCCCGACCAACCCCGCGGACCTCACGGTGACCCCGGCCGGCACCAAGAAGGCTGAGGCAACCTGGTCCGACTGGAAGGTCATCCAGCCAAGTGCCGTCTTCGACGCCTACTGGATCACCGCCGACGACGACTCGAGCTTCACGCCCTTCACCGCCGACCGCGGTCGCTTCGTTGACGACGCCGCCTCACGCAGCGTTATCTTCGACGACCTCAACGCCGGCACCACGTACTACTTCGCGGTGTACGCCGTCGACTACACCAATGACGGTGCCGTCGTCGTGCCACCGACGGGCACTGCCGCATCGACGCCCATCGGCTATAGCGTCGCGGCCGGTAGCACCCTCACCATCAACGCGAGCAAGGCCGTCGTACTGACGGGCAAACCCACCACTCTGTATGGGGCGCTCACCGACAGCAGCGGGGCGCCGATCCGAAGCGGCACCATCGAACTGACACGCGACGTCTACCCCTACGGTGACGGTTCCGTGAGTGACACCGTGCAGATCGATGACGGTGGCAAGTGGACGCAGAACTACACCCCACTTATCAACACCCGCTATGCCGCGACGTACTCGCCGCCCACCGGCATCGGTGGCTGGACGCGCGTCGTCACCGTGGAGGTTCGCAAGAAGATCTCCATCGCCGTCGACCCCGGAACCACGGTGGCCGGCGGAACACTAGTGACCTTCACCGGCACCCTGGGGGGTGACCCGGCGTTCTTGGGCGGCGTCCGGGCGTGCCTTCAACGGCTTACCGGAAGCTGGGGTTCGCTGAAGTGCGTCGACGTTGATGTCAGCGGCAGCTACCTGATCAAGTTCTCACCAGGCGCCTCAGCTGACGGCAAGTACCGGGTCTACTCGGGTATGGGACAGGCCTACGGCGACTCCTGGTCACGCACCAAGACACTCACCGTCACCTGACTGAACCTCGCTGAACAGGGCTCACGTCCAGAGGTGCAGGAGTGCTGGCTCCTCGAGAATGTCGGCGACGTCGCGCAGGAAACGTGATCCAGTCGCGCCATCGATGAAGCGATGGTCGAACGAGAGCGACACCGTTGAGGCGGTCCGCACCACAACCTGACCCTTGTCGACCCACGGCCTGTCGCGCCATTGACCGAAGGCCAGGATCGCCGACTGACCTGGCGTGATCATCGGCGTTCCGCCGTCAATGCCGAACACTCCGACGTTGGTGATGGTGAACGTTCCACCAACGAGGTCATTCGGCGTCGCGCTTCCAGCACGCGCGCGCGGCACAACGTCGACGAGTGCGACGGCTAGTTCGGGCAGCGTGAGCGAACCAGCGTCATCGACATGTGGGACAACTAAGCCACGATCACTGGCGACCGCGATACCGAGCTGCACAGTCTCGCGGTAGGCGATTTCCTGCGCCGCCGCGTCGAACACGGCGTTGAGTCGAGGTTCACGACGCAGTGCGGTCAGACATGCACATGCAACCAACAACAATGGGGTGACCTTGGTACCGGAGTACTCAGGAAGCTGCTTCATTCGACCCATCAGCGCCGCGCTACGCGTGACGTCGACCTCTACCCACTCCGTCACCGAAGGGATCGTTGCGGCGCTCTCGGTCATCGCCGACGCCATCGACCGCAAGACGCCGCGGACCGGTTCGCGTCGGTCGCCGCCGGCAACAGTATGGGCACCAGTGGCCGAAGACCCTGCCAGTTGCAAGGCGGCCGCGGCTTCGACATCGTCGCGCGTCACGGTGCCGTCGAGCCCCGTGGGTCGAACCGCCCTCAAGTCGATCCCCAGCTGCCTCGCAAGGCGGCGAACCGGAGGCTTGGCTTTGGCCGACGTCGTTGTTGCGCCGCCGTCAGCGAACTTCGCTTCGGCCGCGCGCCCAACCTCGAGCCCGCCGTGGCGGACCGGCTTGACCGGCTCGCCGGGCGGCCCTGCCTCCGGGCGCTCGGTTCCGTGGGGGCTGGTTGCACCGACGCGGCGCCTCCGTCTGGTGGCGGCCTCGGTGACGCCGTAACCGACGAGCACTGGTCCGCTGCCCTCGTCCACCCCCGGTACCCCTTCCTCGCTGGGGGCCGCTATGTCTGTGGTGGCGATCGACACCAGCCGGGCACCAACCGGCAGGAGTTCCCCTTCGGTTGCATGCAAGGTGACGACCGTTCCCCCATACGGCGACGGGAGTTCAACGGCAGCCTTGGCGGTCTCCACCTCGACGAGCGGCTGGTTGACGGCAACAGTGTCGCCGGCGGCTACCAACCACCGGAGCACCTCACCCTCGGTGAGGCCCTCGCCGAGGTCTGGCAGACAGAACTCCACCTCGTTCGCCATCGTCCTCCTCAGTACGCCAGCGACCGGTCGACCGCGTCCAGAACCCGGTCGAGGTCGGGAAGGTAGTGATGCTCCAGTCTGGACGGTGGGTACGGCGTGTGGAAGCCACCGACGCGCAGCACCGGTGACTCGAGTTCGTAGAAGCACTCTTCGGTGACCGAAGCAGCCACCTCAGCGGACATTCCGAGGAACACACTTGCTTCATGGGCCACGACGCATCGGCCAGTTCTCCGAACAGAATCGATCACTGTTTTGAGATCGAGCGGAGCTAACGAACGAAGGTCAACCACCTCAATGCTTGTCCCGTCTCCCTCCGCAGCGGCAGCCGCCTCTAGACACGTCCGCACCATCGGGCCATAACTGACGAGCGTCACATCAGTGCCGGATCGCACGACTCGCGCCGATCCCATAGGTAGCCCCGGCGCCGAGCCGACATCAACTTCGGCCTTGTCCCAGTAGCGCCGCTTCGGCTCAAGAAACACGACCGGGTCATCGGACGCGATGGCCTGTTGGACCAGATGGAACGCATCAACTGGGTTTGAGGGCGTCACCACGCGAAGCCCAGCGGTGTGCGCGAAGTAGGCCTCCGGCGACTCGCTGTGGTGCTCGACCGCCCCGATCCCACCGCCGTACGGATGCCGCACCGTGACCGGCATCCGGACGCGACCGGCCGACCGTGCGTGCATCTTCGCCAGTTGGCTGACGATCTGGTCGAAAGCGACGTAGACTAAGCCGTCGAACTGAATCTCAACGACCGGACGGTATCCACGCATCGCCAGTCCGATGGCCGCGCCGAGGATTGACGACTCAGCCAGCGGTGTGTCGATGACACGCTGCTCACCAAAGTCCTTTTGCAAACCGTCAGTGACGCGGAAGACACCACCAAGACGTCCGATGTCCTCGCCCATGAGTAACGTCTTCGGATCACGCTCAAGCGCACACCGCAGCCCTTGGTTGATGGCTCGACCCATCGTCAGCGTTTCGGTCATGGTGCGTTCTCGATCGCAAACCCAGCGAGGTAGCGCGCAAACTCATCGTGCTGACGCTCAACAAGTGAGTGCGGTTCGGCGTATGCGTTGGCGAAGAGGTCGTCGATGCTCGGATCGGGAAGTGCACGGAGACCGTCCCTCAGGCTGAGCGCCAACTGTTCTGACTCATCGTCGAGCTCAGCGAAGAACGCGTCATCGACGAGTTGCTGTTTGTGCAGGAAGGAGCGCACTCGCTCAAGAGGATCGCGCAGCCTCCAGGCCTCAACGTCAGTGTCGAGGCGGTAGCGGGTGGGGTCGTCAGACGTCGTGTGCGCGCCCATGCGGTAGGTGAAGGCTTCGATCAAGGCTGGCCCGGCTCCTTCGCGGGCCCGCTGCAGCATCTGCCGGCTGACGGCCAGGCACGCGAGCACATCGTTGCCATCGACGCGGACACCGGGAAAGCCGAATCCCCACGCGCGTTGAAAGAGCGGGATGCGGGTCTGACGCTCGAGGGGCTCAGAGATCGCCCACTGGTTGTTCTGGCAGAAGAACACGACTGGTGCATTGAAGACGCTGGCCCAGATGAACGACTCGTTCACGTCCCCCTGGCTGCTGGCACCATCGCCGAAGAACACCATCGCCGCATTCTCGGCTGCATCGTGCTGCATGCCCATCGCGTAGCCGACTGCCTGCGGGCACTGGTCGCCAATCACGATCGTGTAGTGCGCGAAGCCATGCTCTTCTGGGCTCCAGCCACCGTTCGTCGTTCCTCTAAAGAGCCCAAGCACTGCGAGTGGGTCGACGCCGCGGCACCAGGCGACGCCATGCTCACGATAGGTGGGGAAGGCCATGTCGCCGGAGACCAAGGCTCGTCCCGCCCCAACTTGCGCGGCTTCCTGCCCGAGCACCTGCGCCCACAACCCGAGCTCGCCCTGTCTCTGCAACGCGGTCGCCTCAGCATCCACTCGGCGAACCAACACCAGGTCGCGGTAGAGCGCGCGTAGCTCGTCGTCAGACACGTCGAGCGGGAAGTCGGCGTTCGCTACGCGCTCGCCCTCTGGGGTGAGAAGTTGGACGCACGTGTCGTCAACCGCATGCGTCGGAATCGCCATGCACTGCCTCCTCCCGGTCGGGGGCAGGATCGCTGCGCCGACCGCTCAGGCCACCGGGTGTCCGGTACCCCATCTTCTGCCTGTTTGGGGTCGGAGGGAAACACCCTCACGGGTAGTCATGGTGGGAACCAGGGGGCGTCCACCGGTCGGCGTGGTTCAACCGTGGTTGTGCTTGCCCTTCTGGTGCCCTTTGCCCTTGCCAGCGCGGTCCTTGCCGTGGCCCTTGCCCTTGTCGTGGCCCTTGTGGTTGCCCTTGTTCCCTGGCTTGTCTGGCTTGTCTGGCTTGTCTGGCTTGTCTGGCTTGTCCGGCTTGTCGGGCTTCCCTGGCTTCGGGTCATGGGGGTTCCCGCCACCCGCGCTGCCTCCGCCTGGATTGTTTCCGCCGCCGTTGTTGCCGTCCCCATCGTTGTTGCCGCCGCCATTGTTCGGCGGTTTCGTCGGCTTGGCGGTGGGTCGGGGCGAGTCGGTGGGTTCAGGCTGGGTCGGTTCCTGGGTCGGTTCCTGGGTCGG
>JAJAYM010000271.1 GCA_027117675.1 Actinomycetes bacterium
CGTGCTCAGCGCCGTTGCCGGCGTGCTCATCGCTGGGATCGCGCTGCCGGCGATCGGACTCGTCGGGCTGACCGCCAAGCGCAGCGCGGAAAGCTTCGAGTCGCTCCCGGCCGAACTCAGCGTCCCGCCGCTCAAACAGCGGTCGCGGCTGCTCGCCGCTGACGGGTCGGTCCTGGCCACCTTCTACAGCCAGAACCGCGTCTACGTCCCGATGGACAGGATCTCCCGTGAGATGCAGGACGCCATCGTCGCCATCGAGGACGCGCGGTTCTACGAGCACAATGGCATCGACGTCCGTGGAACACTGCGCGCACTCGTCGCCAACACGCAGGCCGGCGAAGTGACCCAAGGCGGTTCGACGATCACCCAGCAGTACGTCAAGAACGTGCTGGCCGCCACCGCGGACACCCGCGAAGAGAAGGAGGCGGCGACCGAAGACTCCGTCACCCGCAAGCTGCGCGAACTGCGCTATGCCCTGGGCTTGGAAGAGGAGTGGAGCAAGAAGCGCATTCTCGAGGGCTACCTCAACATCGCGTACTTCGGCTCGCAGGCGTACGGCGTCGAAGTTGCTGCGCAGCGCTACTTCTCGGTTCCTGCGGCGCGACTCGACGCAGGTCAGGCCGCGACCCTCGCCGGGATCGTGAAGTTCCCATCGCTCTACGACCCGCTCATGAATCCCGAGGCGAGCGAGGAACGTCGCAACTTCGGCCTGCAACGGATGGCTGACGAGAACATGATCAGCCAAGCGAAGGCTGACCGGTTCGCGGCGCAGCCGTTGAAGAAGACACTGGAGCCGAGCGACCTCACGCGTGGCTGCCTTGTCTCTCCGGCGCCGTTCTTCTGTGACTACGTCGAGAACGTGTTCCTCAGCGATCCGGCCTATGGAGCCACACGCACGGACCGCCGCAAGCTGCTCTACGGCGGCGGGCTGACGATCCGCACGAGCCTGGAGATGGCCGATCAGGCCGCGGCTCAGCGGGGTATCGAGGCCTATTTACCGACCGGTGACCCGAGCGGACGGGTCGCCGCCATCGCGATGGTCGAGCCGGGTACCGGCAACGTCACGGCCATGACCCAAAACCTCGAGTACGGGGACGGCAAGAACGCCAGCTTTATCAATCACTCCGTCGACCTTCCGTACTCCGGAACGAACGGAAACCAGCCGGGGTCGACGTTCAAGATCTTTACGATCGCCGCTGCGATTGAGCAAGGTGAGGCGATGGACGACGTCATCGCCTCGCCGTCATTCCTCGAGATGCCCTACGGCACATACCAAGACTGCGAAGGGAACACCCAGGACACCTGGCCAGTCGAGAACTACACCGGAGCCGCGGCCGGCAACTACACCATGTACGAGGGAACGGCGTTGTCGATCAATACCTACTTCGCTGAGCTCGCCAAACGCACCGGCCTATGTAACGTCTGGGATATCGCGTCACGTGCTGGGGTTGAATCGGCAGGCAACGGTGACGGCTGGTCAGCTGGTGATGCGCCGCTGGACAGCACAGCGATGCAGGTGACGCCCGGCATCATCGGCGGATCGTTTGGCATGTCACCGCTCACCCTCGCCGAGTCGTACGCGACTTTCGCGGCGCGCGGGTTGCACTGCGAGCCAAGGGTGATCACCGAGATCCGTACCCTCGACAAAGAGCAGCTCGACGTCCCGAGGCCCGACTGCGAACAGGTGATCGAGCCTGAGGTCGCCGATGCCGTGAACGACGTCCTGGTGGGCGTCATTGAGGATGGCACCGGCGAAGCCATGTACCTCGATCGTCCAACGGCGGGAAAAACTGGAACAACGAGCGACTTCCAGGCACTCTGGTTTGCTGGGTACACCCCCAACATGGCGGCAGCCGTCTGGGCCGGCCACCCGACGTCGCCGGTGAAGTTCCCGATGTCGAACGTCTCGATCAATGGCGTCTACAAGACGGCATGGGCCGGCAGTACGCTCCCTGGTCCGATCTGGGAGATCGCCATGCGTGGGGCTCTCGCTGATCTCCCCGTCGAGAACTTTGTCGCGCTCAACCCTGAACTGATCGACGGCGCCCAGTTGTCGCTGCCTTCACTCGCCGGGCTTACTCCCGCCGAAGCGGTCACGCAGCTCGATGATCTCGGGCTGCGGGCTGAAGTCTCCGCGACCGAAGTCACCTCCTACCAACCCGAGGGCACGGTCGCCTACTCCAGCCCCGGCGCCGGGTCAACGGTTACGCCCGGGGCCACCATCACGCTCTATCTGAGCAGCGGTGTCGCCCCACCACCGGAGCCAGATCCCTCCGGCGATGGTGGCGGCGATGGCACGGGTGACGGCAACGGAGACGGCGGTGGCGGCTCCGATCCCGGCAACGGCAACCCGGGCAACGGCAACAACGGCAACAACTAAGGCCGTTACGGGGTGAGCTGGCGCTTCACCTCAGCTGCGACGCGTCCACCGTCGGCGCGTCCGGCCACCTTTGGCTGAACCACCTTCATCACCTGGCCCATCGCCTGCGGGCCAGACGCCCCACTCTCGGTAATCGCCGAGGTGATCAAAGCAGCGAGCTCACCATCAGCGAGCTGAGCCGGCAGGTACGCCTCAATCACCGCGGCTTCGGCAAGCTCGGCCTGCGCGCGGTCGGGATGTCCGGCGTCGGTGTACGCGGACGCGGCCTCACGGCGCTTCTTCAGCTCGCGGGCCAATACCTTGAGGATCTCGTCATCGGAGAGTTCTCTGGCCTGTTTGCCGGCCACCTCCTCGTTCGTGACGGAGGTGAGAACCATCCGCAACGTCGAGCGTCGAACCTCGTCCTTGGCGCGCATGGCATCGGTAAGATCGGCGTGCAGCTGCTCCTTGAGGGTCATGCCTCCATCTTCGCGCAGGTGACGGAGGTGTCACACTATTTTCTGTGTCCCACACCAGAGCACTTCTCGCCACCGCCGTAGCCGCCAAGACTGCGGGCATCGCCTACTCCGTGTGGGAGGCCCACCAGTATCGGCTTCGCCGGGTCACCGTC
>JAJAYM010000272.1 GCA_027117675.1 Actinomycetes bacterium
GCCTCCGAGCGCTGCAACCAGCTCGGTCAGCTCGACCTCGAGTCCGGTCTCCTCGCGCGCTTCTCGGAAGGCTGCCTCGGCTGGGGACCCTCCCGGCTCGATGGCGCCCCCGACGGTTCCCCACTGCTGGCGGTCGACCTGGTGAACGAGAAGCAGCAGCCCTGCGTCATCGCGGATGTGGACCGATACAGCCGGTAGCAGCAGCAACTGGTGGCCGAGGTGCGCGCGGACGTCCGCCACGTAGCCAGGCGGGCGTGGGGTCGACATCACGCGAGGTTAGCGCCCAGAGCTGAGCTACCCAGCGATGATGTAGATCTTCCGTAGGTCGTCGTGGACGGTCCAGGTGGCCTGTGCGCCAGCTTCGAGGACGCCGACGTCTCCCGGCCCGACCTGCAAGGTGGGGCCCCCCGTGATCTCGATCGTGGCGTGTCCGGAAAGGACGACGAAGATCTCGTCCACCTCGACGTCAGTGGAGACCCCGATGGTGTGCTGCCAGATGCCCACTGACAACGAGTCGGTTTCGCGCAGCTCATAGCTGCTGACCTGCGGGTTTCCACTGACGACCTGACTCAGATCGAGGGGATCCGCTGCAAGTTCGGCGGTGGCGGCCGGCACGACGTAACAAGGCACGAGCAGACCCTAATGCGGCCACCTCTGGTGAACCTGGCCGGGTGAATGACATCGTTGGGATTTGGGGCCTACGATGGGCCAGCGGCCCGGGAGGGGAAGCCTGGGCCGCCACAGCACCCCCATCTCGACCCCCGGCAGTCCGTTCGCCGAGGAGCGGCGGTGGGCACGTACGCACACTGGTGAACCTGTCGAGGCAAGGAGAGATCGCTGATGGAAGCCGCTTCTGCGAGTACCGGAATGACAACCGGCGCCACTCAACTCACTGAGCGGGAGCAGGAGATCCTCGCGTTCGAGCGGCAGTGGTGGAAGTACGCCGGCGCCAAAGAGCAGGCGGTTCGCGAGCTCTTCGACATGTCGGCCACTCGCTACTACCAGGTGCTCAACGCCTTGATCGACAATCCTGAAGCGCTCACCTTCGACCCGATGCTGGTCAAGCGGCTTCGCCGGCTGCGCGCCGCTCGCCAGCGGGCTCGGTCCGCGCGCCGGCTCGGCGCCTCCGTCTGAGCGAGGGTATGTCGACGCCAGGGACGCCGCCGCCTCAGCCAAGAGGCTCGCACCGCGCTGCCCCTGCCGGAGGTGCGCCAGCTGCAACCCCGGCGTCGCCGCTGCTCTTGCCGATCCTCAGCGTGCTCGTGGTCCTCGGTGCCATCGGCCTTGCCGCCTGGATGCTGCTGACCTCCGGCGACGGCCAAGAGCAGGCTGACCCGACGCCGAGGGTCACCCAACCGACCGCGCAGCCCTCGGATACCGCGTCGAGCGAACCGACAAAGGACGAGGACAAGAACGGCGGCGACGGCGACGGCGATAAGGGGAATGGCGGGAACGACAAGGGCGGCGACGGTGACAAGACCGGTACCGGCGGCAACGACAACGGCGGCGACGACGGCAACGGCGACGACGGCAACGACAAGGGCGTCCAGCCCGTCCCGCAGATCCCGGTGTACGTCTTCAACCAGACGACGATCTCCGGGTTGGCAGCCGAGACCGCGAACGCGCTGGAGTCGGGCGACTGGAACGTTGTGGGCGTCGACAACTGGGTGGGCAATGTCCCATCAGACACCGTCTACTTCTATCCCGGCGACCGGGCGGCAGCTGAGCGCCTGTCCAACGACTTCCCCGACATTGAACGGGTATGGCCGGCGTCCGCACCGATGCCAGCCGGCGCCCTCACGGTGATCCTCGCCGACACGGCGCGCAAGTAGCGCGCCAGCGTCGGCTTCCCGTTAGCTCGCGCTGTTGGGTGCGTGGTGCTGGTCGCGCGTCACGTGCCGCCTGGCGTGGGCGATCGCCTCTGGCGTGTGGTCGAAGACATGGCCTCGCTCGGCCAGCTCCGCGTATGCGCCGTTGGCGGCCAGCGCGGCGATGAAGCGCGCAGGAAGACCGGACATCAGCACGGCGACGTCGCGCCGCTCCAGGCTGCGGATTGTGTCGGCGAGCACCGCAGCGCCGGTGGCGTCGAGCGTGGTGACGTGGGAGAGACGCAAGATGACGACCCGGATGTCGCTCACCTCGGTGAGCTCCAGCAACGCCATGTGCGCGCCGCCGAAGAAGAGCGGCCCCTCGAACCGGTAGGCCACGACGTGTGCGTCGAGCAGCGCCCGTTCCTCGTCGCTGTGGTGGTCGGCCGCCGGGTTGCTGAGAGTTTCCAGCGGGACTTCTTGCAGAGTGGCCGTCTTAGCCATCTGGCGAAGGGCGAGGGCCCCGGCGGCGACGATGCCGAGGATCACCGCGGTGGCGAGGTCGAGGGCAACGGTCGCCACGAAGGTGACGACCACTACAGCGGTATCGCTGCGCGAGGAGCGAAGCAACACCCGGACGCTCGACACCTCAACCATCCGGATCGCCGTCGCGATGAGGACGCCGGCGAGCGCCGCCAATGGAATCTTGCCCACGGCGTCCGCGAGTGCAAGAACGATGACAAGGAGCACGAGCGCGTGGACGAGGGCAGCCAGACGGGACGCTGCGCCGCTACGGACGTTGACCGCCGTGCGCGCGATGGCCGCGGTAGCCGGGATGCCACCGAAGAGCGGGCTTGCGATGTTGGCGATGCCCTGGCCGAAGAGCTCTCGGTCTGGGTCGTGACGGTCCGACACGCTCATGGCGTCGGCAACGGTGGCTGACAGCAGACTCTCGAGCGCGGCCAGAGCCGCAACAGCAAGCGCGGGGACAGCGAGGGTTCGGATGTCCGTCCAGGCGAAGTCCGGGAGTGCTGGGGCCGGAATGTGCGACGGCAGAGCGCCGATCGCGGCCAGTGGAAGGTCGAACAGTGCGGTGGCCGCTGTCGCAGCGATCACCGCGATCAGGGCAATCGGAACCGCTGGCCTCAGCCGAACCACACCGAGGATCAGCGCTACAACGACGAAGGTGACGGTGGCTGCTGGCCAGTCAGGGCTCGCTGCCCAGTCCGCCACGGCGCCGGCAGCTACGCCCGCCACATGTTGACCCTCCACCGTGACGCCGAGAGCGGCTGGCACTTGCTGCAGACCGATGATCACGGCGATGCCCAGAGTGAAGCCCTCGATCACCGGCAGCGGGATGAACCGCACATAGCGACCGACGCCGGCGAACGCCATGCCGATGAGCAGGACACCGGCCATCAGACCGACAACCAGGACGCCGTTGGTGCCGTACACGGCGACGATCGGCACCAAGACCACGGTCATCGCGCCGGTTGGCCCCGAGACCTGCACGTTGCTGCCACCGAAAAGAGCCGCGAGGGTTCCGGCAATGATCGCGGTGATGAGTCCGGCGCCGGCCCCTAGCCCCGAGCTGATCCCGAAGCCGAGGGCGAGTGGCAGCGCCACAACGCCAACGGTGATGCCGGCCATCAGATCTTTGCGTGGGGCGACGCGCATCTGCGCGTAGTCCGCTCGGCGAGGCGCCAGGCTGCGTACCCGCTTCAGCGCATGGCCCAGGACGGACCGGCCGCCGGAGAGGTGGGCTGCGTCGGGTTCCTGGCTCATCGGGCGTCGACGTGGCGGGAGATCTCATCGACGAGCTCACCTTGATCGGCGGTCCTGGTCTGGAGGATTTCGCGTGCGGCGACGAGCAGGTCGCGGACGGCGGGAAGCGCGAGGGAGTAGATCACCTCGCCGGCTTCTCGGCGCTGATGCACCAGGCCGTGCTGGCGGAGGACGGCCAACTGATGCGAGAGGCTCGATGCCTCGATGTCGATGGCGGCCCTCAGCTCGTGGACAGGTGTGGCGCGGTCCGACAGCAGCTCGAGCAGGCGGATCCGGGCTGGGTGCCCGAGAGCTCGGAAGAAGTCGGCCTTGGCGCGGTAGAGCGGGATGGGCACGGGTACACCGATCTTGAAGAGTTGAAGAACTCTTCAAGTATACCCACGCCTGCCTGAGTTGTCTCCCGCATGAGGACAGGGATTGTCGCGTGAGCGCGGGTGAATGCGTCGTTCTTGGGGGGTGGGGGTCAGCGGACGAGGGCAGCGCCCTTGACGACGTGACGCATCTGACTGGCGAACTGGGTGAGGTCGCCGAGTACCTCTGCCGCGTCAGTCGATCGCGCGTCGATGCCAGCGTCGACCTCGACGGCCACCAGATCGGCGTAGCGACCTGGCTCCAGGATACCGACCTCGTCGTTGTCGAGACACTCCGATGCCCAGAGGGTGGCCGAACGAATCGCCGCCATCGGGGTCATTCCGAGCTCGACGTGTTTAGCCAGTTGGTGAACGTTCATTCCGTGCGGATAGATCCCCGAGTCGGTGCCGAATCCGATCCGGAC
>JAJAYM010000273.1 GCA_027117675.1 Actinomycetes bacterium
AGGATCACGTCGAGGTCTGGCTGATCGACAGCCCCGACCCCGAGGCGAACCCCAACCTCGAGTTCGTCATCGACGACGCGGAGCGACGCAGCAGCTACGGGCGGAGGGACGCCGTGTGCTGCTGCACGGCGTCCGCGACTGCTTGCAACGCACCGTTGACAGCGGTGGCGGTGGAGCGACTCCAGCTGTGACCCTCGGATAGTTGGACCTTCCGGCAGCCTCTGCTGGCGGTCCGGTTGTCGCTTGGATCGATCGTTTGCGCAGGTCAGAAGGCATGTGAGGCGGTCAGGCGCAAGTTCCCCGACCCGAGTGTTCAGTTTTCGACTGTGTTCAGTTATTCTGAACCAATGTCGAAAGTGAACAAGGAGGGCGTTCGATGACGGATCTGCTCGGCGCATTGGTTGGGCGCCTTGAGGAGTTGGGGCTGCAAGTAGATGCGGTGAAACATTCGCCGGGCAGCCCTGCCGCACACGACGTGGACATGGTCTTGTCGCGAGGCGCATCGCGTCAGAAGTTCGCGATGGACCTCAAGGGGCGCGCCACTCTGTCAGGTCTCGGCCCCGACCGTGGGAAAGAGGCGAACCACCTCCCGCGCTTGGTCGGAGCAACGTCAGTGTCACCCCGCTCGGCCGACGCGCTGCGGCGTGCTGACATTCAGTACGTTGATGCGGCAGGCAACGCATGGATCCGATTCGGCGACGTACTGATCGATGTCCGTGGAAGGCGTCGGTCAAACGCTCACGACTCCGCCAGGACGGCTCCGGACGGGACCGGGGGCAACTTGTTCAGCACCGGACGCGCCCAGGTTGCCTTTGTGCTTCTCCAATGGCCAGGGTCGTGGAAGAAGCAGCAGCGCGACGTGGCAAAGGCGGCTGGGGTTTCGCTCGGCCAGACCCACAATGCTTTGGCGATGTTCCGTGAGGCTGGGTTTGGTCCCGGAGGCCATCGGAGTGACTCCGAATTCTTGGATCTGTGGGTTGCGTCGTTCCCAAGTGGACTCGCCCGGAAGCTAGCCCTGGCGACTTACAGAGGATCGATCGCAGACTTTGGGAAGGCCAACTTCGAGGATCCGGTGTTCATCGGCGGAGCGCTGGTCTCTGGTGAGGCCGCCGCCGGCAACCTGATTCGTCCGGCCACCTTGACGATCTACGTCGCCGAACTCGACCCGATGTTGCCGGTGAAGCACCGGTGGCGCTCGGACGGTGACGCCAACATCACGGTGAGACGGAAGTTCTGGCACACGCCGCTGGACGAGACGCACGACTATGACGGGCCACTCGTTGGGCTGCGAACCGCTCCGGCTCTGCTTGTGTACGCAGATCTGAAAGCCAGTGATGATCCGCGAGTGCGAGAGACTGCGGCGCAATGGAGGGAACGAATTGCCGGACTTGGACCATCAATCTGAATCCTTGCTCGAAGCGCTCGTGCGTGTTGTGGAGACGGCGCGCGAGCACGCTCCAGAGCTGGAGCCTGACCGAATCATGCTGGTGGGTGCATGGTGCCGCGACATCAAGCACGCGGCGCTTGGCCACGACTTTGCGACCAGCGCGACGCGGGATGTCGATCTCGCCCTTGCTCTCTCTGGCTGGGAGACGTACGAACTCCTAGCGGGGGCCTTTACTGCGGTCGGAGACACCGGCATTCGCTTCGAGATTGCTGGTCGGATCGTCGACCTAGTGCCATTTGGTGACGTGGAGGATCCCAGTGGTGTTGTCGCTCCGCCGACCCGCGACGAGGCGATTAGTGTGTGGGCGTTCGACGAGATCTACAGCACTTCGCTACCGCTATCCCTGACCCCGACACTTGCGATTCGGATACCGACCATTCCTGGCTACGCTGCGGCGAAGTTGGCTGCTTGGCTCGACCGATCGGCGTGGTTCGAAACGAAGGACGCCAACGACCTCGCGCTGGTCACGTACTGGTACGCCGAGTCGAAGGAAGTGGAGGACCGGCTCTACGACACGCCTGAGGGCCAGCAGATTCTCGTTGCCGAGGAGGTGGACATCCTTCGCGCGACGACCTACCTCTTGGGTAAGGACGTGTCGGCTATCGTCGGACCTGAGCGGATCGCCGAGCTGACCGAACGGTGGCCCGGCGACCTGGACATGCTGGTCAGGAACCTCACGATGATGAGGGGCCGCGGTGGCTGGAGCCAGAGGACCGCCGACGCGAGGTGATTGATGCGCTAACTCGTGGGCTCGCGGATCCAGGCTGAGTCAAGCGACGCTCCCGAAGACCAGCCGCAGCCGCCCGCCGTCACAGCAGCTGCTGCAGAATCGCCGGGTCTTTGATGGTTTCGTGCCTGGCGAGCAGGACCACTTCGAGATCACTTCAGCCGCGCGGGGGTCGTCGTCGACGAACGACAGGAAGGTGCGTCCGCGGTGCTGCGCACTGACCGGGATGGTGCAGACCGCTTGGCCCGGCTGCCGGTGGACGAGGCCGGAGCCAAGGTTGATGGAGCGCGTGGCCAGGGTGGGCTTTCGATCGAACGATCATGGCAGTTCGTAAAGGGGTGGCGCTAGGCGCAACTGGCTGCCGCGATTGGGCCAGTCAAATTCTATCCCGATCTATACAGTCAAGGGATAGTTGCCCTGACCGCTTAGCTGATCTTCGTGCGGCTGGGTGAGCCTAGGAGATCGGTCAGTCCGCAGCGGCCCGCTGCAGTGCCC
>JAJAYM010000274.1 GCA_027117675.1 Actinomycetes bacterium
CCCCTTGACCCCCTTGACCCCCTTGGCCCCCTTGGCCTTCTTGGTCCTTCTTGCCCGTCACGACTCCGACGGACGCGGCGTTCGCATCGACCTGCGGCACCAGTGCGCCATTGCCGCCCTGCTCGTTCGTGTTGTTCTTGTCGTTGTTCTGTTCGTTGTTCTGTTCGTTGTTCTTGTCCCCCGGCTTCTCGGAGGTGCTCGGAGAAGGCGTCGGGACGGGAGGAATGCTTGGCTGGGCATCAAGAACCGGACGGAACCCGAGCTGCGCGGTCTGCCCCAGCTGCTCGACGAGGTCGTCTTCGGTAAGACCGGGAACGGAGACGACGATGACCGCCTGCTCGCCTCGGCCCTGGGAAGTCACCTCAGCCTCGGCCACGCCGGCACCGTTGACGCGTGCGGAGATGATCTCGACCGCCTGCTGGATCGCGTCCTCGGTGATCTCGCCAATCTCACCGGGCACAGGCGCAGGTTCCAACGTGACGGTGGTCCCACCTCGCAGGTCGAGCCCGAGTTTCGGCGTGTTCACACCCTGCCAGGCCATCCAGCCGCCCATGGCGATCGCGATGACCAGAAGCACCAACAGGGCGCGTCCGGGCCGCCCGCTGGGAGTTGCCACGTCATTCCTCCGGCTTGGGTTCTTGGATCAGTTCTTCCAGAAGGGACACCGCTACCAGCACCCGCCCAGTGCCGCAGGTGACGCGGCCCCCGCACGGGGAAGTATCCCCGACGCCAGCAGGTCTTCGAGCCCCAGGGTCACCCAAGGCCCGGCGTGTCGCCGTCTTCGCCGACCACCTGGCCAATGGCGCGCCGGTCGTACCGCAGCTCGACACCGGGAGCAACACGCAAGGTGGCCTCGGTCTCGTCGAGCGCGGCGATCGTGCCGTAGAGCCCGCTGGTCGTCACGACGTCCTGACCGACTCGAAGGCCAGACGCCAGGCGAGCAGCTTGCTGAGCGCGCCGCTGCTGGCCGCGGATCAATAGCCAAACCCCGATCAACGGCAGAGCGAGGACGGCAACGACAATCAGGTCACGCATTGATGGGCTCCCTCACTGGATCTCCGTTACTGGTCTGTGTCGTCTAGCGGGTCGAAGAGTGACGCGTGTGCCGCGCCGCCGGTTGGCTGCGGCATCCCCAGATGCTGCCATGCGGCGGGAGTCGCGATCCGTCCGCGGGGCGTCCTGGCGAGGAGCCCGGCCCGTACGAGGTAGGGCTCGGCGACCTCCTCGACCGTCTCGCGCTCCTCACCGACCGCCACCGCGAGCGTGCCAAGGCCGACGGGGCCACCGCCGAACTTCTGCACGAGGGCCTCCAGCACCGATCGGTCGAGCCGGTCCAGGCCCAGCGCATCAACGTCATAGATCTTCAGAGCCGCCTGTGCCGTCGCCCGGTCGACGATGCCTTGCCCGCGCACCTCCGCGAAGTCACGGACCCGGCGCAGCAGCCGATTGGCGACGCGGGGGGTGCCGCGTGAACGCCCGGCGATTTCTTCGGCCCCGTCGGGCTTGAGCGGCACGCCCAGCAACTCTGCGGAGCGCACCAGAATCGACGTGAGCTGGTCTGGATCGTAGAAGTCGAGGTGGGCGGTAAAGCCGAACCTGTCTCGCAAGGGGCCAGGGAGCAGACCGGCTCTGGTGGTCGCGCCCACCAGGGTGAACGGCGGCAGGTCGAGCGGGATGGCGGTCGCACCCGGACCCTTCCCGACGATGACGTCGACCCGAAAATCCTCCATCGCCAGGTAAAGCATCTCTTCGGCCGGCCGGGCCATCCGATGGATCTCGTCGAGAAAGAGCACCTCACCTTCGGTGAGGGAGGACAACACCGCGGCGAGGTCGCCGGCGTGCTGGATCGCCGGGCCACTGGAAATGCGCAGCGGCTGATTGATCTCGGCCGCGATGATCATCGCCAACGTCGTCTTGCCTAACCCCGGTGGCCCCGACAGCAGGACGTGGTCTGGGGCGGCCCCTCGACCGGACGCTGCCGAAAGGATGAGCCCGAGCTGCTCGCGCACGCGGGTTTGACCAACAAACTCGGCGAGTTGCTTGGGGCGGAGCGCGGCGTCGATGGCACCCTCGTCGGCCTGAACGGACGGGTCGACAAGGTCGACATCGTCGACATGGTCGCCGGCTCCCGACGGTGCAGCGCTCGGGGTCTCGTCGCCCGGCCCTGGCGCATTCATCGACCAGCGACCGCTCGGCTCATGGACTGCAGCGCCGAACGGAGCAGGACAGCAACGTCAGTCTCTGCTGCCCTGTCGCCGAACTCATCAGCGACGGCACCGAGGGCCGCGTCGGCGTCACGTCCACTCCAGCCGAGCCCGACAAGTGCGGCATGCACCTGCGGCTGCCAGCCAGCGGACGAAGCACCGGAGAGAGCGGCTCCGGCCGTCCCCCGCGCCCCACCGGTCGCCGGCGAGCCGAGCTTGTCCTTCAACTCCAGAACGAGGCGCTGGGCGCCCTTTTTGCCGATGCCAGGGACCTGCGTCAGAGCGGCGACGTCCTCGGCTGCCACGATCTGCCTGAGCGCGTCCGGTCGCAAGGCGGCCAGCATCCCCTGGGCCAGGCGCGGCCCTACGCCGGTGACGGTCCGGAGCACCTCGAAGACGGTGCGCTCGTCGGCGTCGGCGAAGCCGTAAAGCGTGAGTGAGTCCTCTCTCACGACCAGCGAGGTGTGGACGGTCGCCTCTTCACCGCGCCGAAGGTTTGCTGTGGTTGCAGGCGTGCACTGGACCGCTAATCCCAGGCCACCCACCTCGATGACGGCCCCGTCAGGCCCGAGATCGATCACCGCCCCACGAAGCGAGGCGATCACCGGGTTCCTCCTGAGGCGCGACCGGTCACCGCTCGGCTGGCGACGCCCCGATTCGATGCGGCAACAGCCTCCAACAGCCGAGATTGCGCCGAGCCTCGCCACACATGGCAGATCGCCAAGGCCAAGGCGTCGGCGGCGTCAGCGGGCTTAGGGGCGTCGGTGAGCCCGAGAAGTCGGGCCACCATTGCTCCCACCTGGGCCTTGTCAGCCCTTCCGTGGCCAGTCACGGACGCCTTGACCTCGCTCGGTGTATGAAGCGCTACGGGAAGCCCGCGCCGGGCTGCTGCGGCCAGGACCACCCCACTGACTTGTGCCACGCCCATCACCGTGCGCACGTTGTGTTGGCTGAACACCCGCTCGACCGCGACGGCATCCGGGTTCGTCGCGTCCAACACCGCATCGACGGCCGCCTCGATCGTCAGCAGCCGCTGCTCGAGCGGCGCGTCGGAGGCGGAGCGTGCAACAGATACCTCCACCAACGTCAGGCGGCGCCCAGGGGCACCATCGACGACACCGAGACCGCACCGGGTCAAGCCTGGGTCGACGCCGAGCACGCGCACCGCTACCTCCCGCGAATGAGCCTTTCGACTCCCGAACACCTGTTCGACCGAACGCTACCTGTCGTTGCGCGAGCAGCGACCGCGACACGCATGAGTGACGTGCGCGGGGGGTCCCTCGACCCGCGAACGGCGGCTGCCGTCCGACGGCGGCTCGTCGCTGATTCGTTCGTCGCTGATTGTGGTGCACCAGCAGACCGGTAGCGCATAGCCTTGGGTCGGTGCACCTGGAGTTCAGCGGCGAGATGTGGTTTTGGCGCGGACCGTCACCCTCCCACTTCATCACAGTTCCCGACGAGAAAAGCGCCCAGTTGCACGCGGTCTCGTCGGTCGTGACCTACGGGTGGGGCATGATCCCGGTCACTGCCCGGGTCAAGTCGACCAACTGGACGACGTCGCTTTTTCCCAAGAACAGCGGCTACCTGGTGCCGATCAAGGATGTCGTCCGGAACGCCGAGGGGCTCGAAGTGGGCGACGTGGTCACCGTGCGCCTGGAGATCTCCGTCTGACCCTCAGTCGCTCGGCACGGGTCGCTCGGCACGGGTCGCTCGGCACGGGTCGCTCGGCACGGGTCGCTCGGCGGATCAGCGGCTGTCACTTCATCGCCGGGCGTTGTGCTGCAG
>JAJAYM010000275.1 GCA_027117675.1 Actinomycetes bacterium
GGCGATGCCCCCGAACCGCCGCCCCACCGAGAGACCCCCACCGAAGATAAAGTACTGAGTGACCGTCGGGGCGCCGCCCCCCAGCACAGACTGGACGGCGTCATCGACGGAGTCGAAGACGCCCGCGGACGCCAGCATGGCCCAGAGCAACAGCAGCGCAACGACGGTGATGATGGCGGCCGCGACCGACAGCAGGAACGACAGCCGCAGCACCGTCCAGTGATCGATGCGGGTGATCGTCAGCCGCAGGCGGCGTTGCCGGGGAACATACGGTGTACCAGCTGGCGGAACGACCGTCCCAGCACCGGCAGCCGGACGCTGCGGCGGCTTCGACGCGGTCACTGCATCCCCCGGACGCTCACCGCTGGTCGTGGTCACGACTGCTGGCCTCCATCAGCCTCGCCGACTTCGGGGTCCCCGCTGGCTTCGGCGTCAGGGTCAGTGTCGTCAGCCTCTGGGTTGCGGGTGACGGCAACGACGGCATCTCCATCACCGACGGACGTCAACGTGACGCCCATCGTGTCGCGACCAGTGGCGCGAATTGCGCCGACGGGCGTGCGGATGACTTCGCCGCTGGATTTGATGGCGAAAATTTCGTCGCCCTCGTGCGCCACGATCGCGCCAACCAGCGAACCTCGCTCGTCACTAGCCAACCGCATCGCCTTGACCCCGAGAATTCCTCGGCCCTTCGGCGTCCACTCGGTGACGGAGGTGCGCTTTGCGAACCCACCGTCGGTGACCGTGACGACAAAGGCCTCCTCGTGCGCAACATCCATCGCCAACAAGTGGTCGCTGCCGCGGAACTTCATCCCGATTACGCCTTGTGTGGCACGTGCCATAGGACGCAGTGTGGCGTCGTCGGAGTGGAAACGCACGGACTGACCCTTGCGCGACACCAGAAGTAGATCGTCGTCCGCGCTGCACAAGATCGCCGAGATCACCTCATCGCCCTCACGCAGGTTGATCGCGATGACACCGCCACTGCGGTTGGAGTCGTACTCGGTGAGTTTTGTCTTCTTGACCATGCCCCCTCTGGTTGCCAACACCAGGTAGGGCGACTGCTCGTAGTCCTTTAAGTCGAGCACTTGGGCGATCTGCTCGTCCGGCTGGAAGGCGAGCAGGTTGGCCACGTGCTGGCCGCGTGCGTCTCGACCGGCGTCTGGTAGCTCGAACGCTTTCGCGCGGTAGACCCGGCCCTGGTTCGTGAAAAACAGAATCCAGTGGTGCGTCGTCGTGGTGAAGAAGTGTTCGACGATGTCGTCTTGCTTGAGAGCAGCACCGCGCACACCCTTACCGCCGCGGCGCTGTGAGCGGTAGAGATCAGCCTTGGTTCGTTTCGCGTAGCCATCGCGGGTGATGGTGATGACCAGGTCTTCTTCAGCAATGAGGTCTTCGATCGACATGTCACCGTCGAAGGGAATGATCTCGGTACGGCGCTCGTCGCCAAACTTGTCAACGATCTCACCCAGTTCATGGCCGACGATCGAACGCTGGCGCTCTTCGTTCGAAAGAATGTCGTTGTAGTCAGCGATCCGCGACATGAGGTCGTCGTACTCATCAGTGATCTTCTTGTGTTCAAGTGCCGCGAGACGGCGCAGTTGCATGTCGAGGATGGCCGTCGCCTGCACCTCGTCGATCTCGAGCAGTTGCATCAGGCCAACACGAGCGTCCTCGACCGTTGCACTCGCCCGGATAAGGGCGATCACCTCATCGAGTGCATCGAGTGCCTTGAGCAGCGCCCGCAGGATGTGTGCGCGCTCTTCTGCCTTACGCAGCCGGTACCGGGTGCGCCGCTGAATGACCTCGATCTGGTGCGCGATCCAGTAGGTGACGAACTGGTCGAGCGTCAGGGTGCGTGGCACACCATCGACCAACGCCAACATGTTCGCGCCGAAGGTTTCTTGCAGCTGCGTGTGCTTGTAGAGGTTGTTGAGCACCACCTTCGCGACCGCGTCGCGCTTGAGCACGACGATGATCCGCATACCGGTGCGCGACGACGAGTCGTCACGCAGGTCGGCGATCCCCTGCAGTTTGCCGGTGTTGACGAGGTCGGCGATCTTCAACGCCAGGTTGTCGGGGTTGACCTGGTAGGGCAGCTGAGTGATGACCAGGCAGATGCGGTTCTGGATCTCTTCGACCTCGACGACTGCCCGCATCGTGATGAGGCCGCGCCCGGTTCGATAGGCGTCGTCGATTCCGCGCTTGCCGACAATGAGCGAACCGGTCGGGAAGTCGGGGCCGTGGATCCGGGACAGCAACGCGTCGAGCAACTCTTCGCGGGACGCCTGCGGGTTCTGCAACGCCCACTGGACGCCGGACGCCACCTCGCGCAGGTTGTGCGGGGGGATGTTCGTCGCCATGCCAACCGCGATGCCAGCGCTACCGTTGACCAACAGGTTCGGGAACCTACTTGGCAGAATCGTCGGCTCGGCGGTACGACCGTCGTAGTTGGGTGCGAAGTCGACGGTGTCCTCGTCGATGTCGCGCACCATGTCCATCGCCAGCGACGTCATCCGAGCTTCGGTGTAACGCATGGCAGCAGCCGCATCGTTGCCGGGCGAGCCGAAGTTTCCCTGTCCCTGCACGAGGGGGTAGCGCAACGCCCACGGCTGAGCAAGGCGCACCAACGTGTCGTAGATGGCGCCGTCACCATGGGGGTGGTAGTTGCCCATGACGTCACCGACGATGCGCGCGCACTTGCTGAAGTTGCGGTCGGGGCGGTAGCCGCCGTCATACATCGCGTAGATGACACGGCGGTGCACCGGCTTGAGCCCGTCACGGACGTCGGGCAACGCCCTCGACACGATCACGCTCATCGCGTAGTCGAGGTAGGAACGTTGCATCTCGACCTCAAGGTCGACCGGCTCGACGCGGCCGCCCGGGCCTGGTGTGTCGGTGGTCTCAGTCACCTGGTGTCCCTGTTCGCTGGGTGTTGGTGGTGGTGGGAGTCATGGCTTAGATGTCGAGGAAGCGCACGTCACGGGCATTGCGCTGGATGAACTTGCGACGCGCTTCGACGTCTTCACCCATGAGCGTCGCGAAGGTCTCGTCGGCCTGGATGGCATCTTCGAGGGTGACCTGGAGCAAGACGCGGCGTTGGGGGTCCATCGTGGTTTCCCAGAGTTCGTCGGCGTTCATCTCACCGAGACCCTTGTAGCGTTGGATGCCTTCTTCTTTCGGCAGCTTGCGCCCAGCCGCAGCACCGGCCGCCAGTAGCGCGTCCCGCTCACGGTCGCTGTAGGCGTAGTCAGCATCGTCGCGTGACCACTTGACTTTGAAGAGCGGCGGCTGAGCCAGATAGACGTACCCCTCTTCGATGAGGGGCCGCATGAACCGGAAGAGCAGGGTGAGCAGCAACGTACGAATGTGCTGACCGTCTACATCAGCGTCGGCCATCAGCACAATCTTGTGGTAGCGCAGCTTGGCGAGGTCGAACTCTTCGTGGACGCCGGTGCCGAGCGCGGAGATCAGCGCCTGCACCTCGTTGTTCTGCAGGACGCGGTCGATCCGGGCCTTCTCGACGTTGAGGATCTTTCCGCGGATAGGCAAGATCGCCTGCGTCTGGGGGTTGCGCCCGTTCCGGGCACTACCGCCGGCCGAGTCGCCTTCGACAACGAAGACCTCGCACTCTTCTGGATTGTTCGACGAGCAGTCGATCAGCTTGCCGGGCAGTCCGCCGCCCCCCAGCAGCCCCTTACGGTTGCGAGCGAGGTCACGGGCTTTGCGCGCGGCGATGCGGGCGGTCGCCGCGTTGATGGATTTGCGCGCGATTTCCTTGCCCTCGCCTGGGTTGGCGTCAAGCCACGCCGACAGCTGCTCGTTGGTGACCTTCTGCACGAAGGTCTTCGCTTCTGCGTTGCCGAGCTTGGTCTTGGTCTGCCCTTCGAACTGTGGCTCACGCAGTTTGATCGAGACAATGGCAGTCAGACCCTCGCGAATGTCTTCGCCGGAGAGGTTGGGGTCTTTGTCTTTCAGCAGGTTCCATCGTTCACGTGCATAGCGGTTCATCAGTGACGTCAGCGAGGTGCGAAACCCTTCCTCGTGAGCGCCACCTTCGTGGGTGTTGATGGTGTTCGCGAAGGTGTGCACGCCCTCGATGTAGTCACCGTTCCACTGCATGGCGACCTCAAGGCTCATACCGAGGTTCGTGTCCTCAGAGCCGTACTCAATGACATTGGAGTGCACAACTCCGGACTTGCTACGGCTGTTGATGTGCCGGACGAAGTCTGCGATCCCACCTTCGTAGTAGTACGTGACGTGACGCGTCTGCAGTTCGTCGTCGACGTCGACGTCTTCAGCCGCCACGTCGGGCACACGCTCATCGATCAGTTCAATGGTGAGCGCCTTGTTGAGGAAGGCCATCTCCTGTAGGCGACGCGAGAGTGTTTCGAACGAGTATATGACGCTGTCGAAAATGTCGGCGTTGGCCCAGTATGTGACCCTGGTACCGGTGACGTCGGTCGGCTCACCCTTGGCGAGCGGTGCCGTTGGAACCCCGTGCGCGTAGGTCTGGCGCCACACAAAACCGTCGCGGTGGATCTCGACGTCGAGCCTCGTTGACAGGGCGTTGACGACCGAGACGCCGACCCCGTGCAACCCTCCCGAAACCGAATAGCCGCCACCACCGAACTTGCCGCCGGCGTGCAGGACAGTCAGCACTACCTCAACAGCTGGACGCTTTTCAATGGGGTGCAGATCGACCGGGATCCCGCGGCCGTTGTCGACGACGGTGACCGAGCCGTCTGCGCGCAATGTGACCGCGATCTGGTCGGCGTAGTCGGCCAGTGCCTCGTCAACGGAGTTGTCGACCACCTCGTACACCAGATGGTGCAGCCCTCGTTCACCGGTGGAGCCGATGTACATGCCCGGGCGCTTGCGGACCGCGTCGAGGCCCTCGAGGACCTGGATGTCAGTGGCGTCGTAGGACAACAGTTGGCTCCGATCAAGGGCCACTCCGTGCCCAGCTGTGCTCAGCCATGCTCAACTGAGTGTCTGCTGCGGAGCGGCCCAAAGGTGATGAGTGCTGGGTGAGTAGTGGTCAGGTGCAGCCGTTCGAAGACGGCGAGCCGATTCTACCTGGTATGGGCGACAGAGTGCCGATCCCAGGCCGTTGGGGCCAGTCTGGTGCCGCCGATGTGCAGGGGGACGACCCTCCATACGCGGATGGCTGAATTCGCTCGCTCTGGCAGGCCTTAGGGCGTCGTGACCTTAGCCGTAGGTATCGCGTGGCCCGCGCCCTTTGACGCGGAACAGTCCCTTCTTCCAGGACGGGCCCTGTGGCCCCAGAACCTTCAGGTGGGTGACCGTGCCCGCCCCGAGTTCGTCGTTGAGCCGGGCGAGCAGGGTGGGGGCCAGCATCCGCACCTGAGTGGCCCAGGCGGTTGAGTCGGTACGGACGGTCAGCCGCCCGGCCTCGAACTCTTCTGGGACGCAGTGGGCAGCAACGTCGACCCCAACGATCTGGGGCCAGCGGCCTTCAACCCCACCGACCGCGATGGGCTCTGACCAGCCGCGCTCGCTCACGAGGTCGTCCATCGACGCCGCGATCAACTGAGGGTCTCGGTCGTCGGGGCTAGCGCCTGAGTAGGCCGTTGACCCTCCGCTAGTACGCCGCCGCCGGCTGCGGGCCCGGCCGGCCGCTCGCGCCTTGGCTGGTGCCCCCTGGGAGGCAGCGCGCACCTGGGCGAGGAGTGACCGTGCCAAGTCGGACTCCTGAGTGGGCGGGCCGGCGGCGCTAGCGTCAGCGGCGTCCGGCTCGTCAGGGGCAACGTCATCGTTGCTCACGTCGTACCTGCCCAGCATCGACGGTAAACCAGCTCCCCGAAAGCGTAACCGGAATGTCCTCTGCCACGGCGGCCGTGACCACAACCTGTTCGGCGCCTCGCACCATCTCGGCAAGCCGGTCGCGTCTGGTCGCGTCGAGCTCGGCGAAGACGTCGTCGAGGATCAACACCGGATCATCACCATCAGCGCGCAACAGTTCGAACGAGGCCAGACGGAGCGCCAAGACCATCGA
>JAJAYM010000276.1 GCA_027117675.1 Actinomycetes bacterium
AAGTACGATGGCGAGAACCAGGGGTCGCACAGGATCGCCCCATGCGCTGTCTCAATATGCAGACCGGCGTGACCGATGGACGTGACGCGCATGAACTTCCCTTCGCTGCGTGCGGAGCGGCTCGGTTCAGCCTATGCACCCGTCGGCGACAAGGGGCGCGGCGGTGGACGGTCCGTTCCACGCGTTCAGTCGGTGGCCCACCCCCGACGTGGCCGCCGTGCACAGACGTGGCGGCCGACCGCCACGTTGACCCCGTTGCCGCCACCTCGCCCCTCTCTCTGCAGCGACGCCACGACGCGTCTAGCCTGGGCACGTGTTCAGCCGCAAGAACGACTCAGCTGCCCCCGATGCGACGCCGACCGCCAACGCCGACCAGTCGGACGCCGACACCCGCAAGGGACGCCCGACGCCCAAGCGCAAGGAGTCCGAGGCGGCGAGGCGACAGAAGATGGCGCCCCCCAAGGGCCGCCGCGAGGCAAAGGCGCGGATGAAGTCGGAGAAGGCCAAAGAGCGCCAAAAAACCATGGAAGCCCTCCGGGGTGGCGACGAGCGTCTCTACCCGCCGCGAGACCAGGGCAAAGGCCGTCACCTGGCCCGCAACTGGGTCGATGGACGCCGCAACGTCGGCGAGTTGTTTTGGCCGGTGGTGATCGCCGCCCTGGTGCTGCTCTTCCTGCCGATAACAGCGCTGCAGCAGGGATCGACGGTGGTGCTACTCGGCTTCTACGTGCTTATCACCGTTGATACCGGACTTTCGCTGCTCGGGCTTCGGCGCGCGCTTCAGCGTGAGGTGCCCGACGCGTCCGCGCGCCGGGGCGCACTCGCCTATGGCTTTGGCCGCTCGATTCAGTCCCGCAAACGTCGGCTTCCGGTGCCTAAGGTCGAGCGCGGCTGGACGCGTCAGTACACCCGAGGCGAGGTCAAGGCTTTCGCCCCCTGAGAGCCCAGCGGGCGAAAGCCTTGACGGTGTTGCGCTGAGGATGCTGGAGGGTCTACCGAACGACGAGCTTGATCTTCCTGCTGGTGCTGTCGGCGAAGTACTCGCCGCCCGAGCCGGTCACGCGGTAGTACGAGTCATTGCGGTTGAGCGACTCGAACGAGAGCGAGTAGTTGCCGTTGGCGTTGACCTCGCCCTGCGCCACGCTGGTCCAAGCTCCTGAGATCTTGCGCTGCAGCATGACGGGTGCGCCTTGGACCTTGTCGTCGGGAGCCCGGAAACTGCCGCGGAATTCCGCGACGCGACCGAAGTCGACCGGGTTGGGGTTGGCCACGATCGTCACCTTCACCCGCACGCCGACGAACTCGCTCGCTGTCCAGCTGCCGATCCCGTCTCCGGTGTAGATCGCGCGGTAGCGAGTGCTGAACTCCGGCGTCACTGACCCGCTGTACGAACCGTCGTTGAGCGTGTTCGAGGTGTCGACGGTCGACCAGTTGTTGTCGTCGAACGGGTATCCGTTTGCCTGGATCTTGACGTTGCCGTCTGAGACGGGCGTGCCAGCCGGCCCCGAGCTTTGCAGCGTGCCTTGCACCTTGACCGATCCACCGCGTCGCACCACGTCGCGCTCGGTCTTCAGGGTGAGCCGGTAGCCCTGTGCGCGGATGGTCTCGGTCACCGGGCTACCGCTGACCGGGTGCACCGTCACCTGGAAGTTGTAGCTGGTGGCCACATTGAGGTCGCTGAGCCTGGACGACGAAGGCAGGTCGGCCTCGACGTCCCCGTCCGCGTCTCCGACCATCTTGAAGAGGTAGTCATCCGGGGATGACGCAGCCGTCTTGACGCCAACCATGACGTAGTCGATCGAGCCGAGCGACGACGCGTCCCACCCGACGATGGCCTCTTTGGGTGGGGCCGGTGTCACGGTGACCCCGATTCCGCCAGCCGATGCGTTCGGTACCGCCGTCAGCAGCACCGTTGAACCAATCGCGGCAGCACTGAGTACAGCGGTCAGTCGTCGTGAGGCTCCCATGAGCCATCCCCCAATGTTATGAGTCTGTTCGCCTGATGTTGGCTTTTGGTCCTCTTGAGTCTAGAGGCTCAGCTGGTGGCCCAGGGCCGGTTCCCCCTAGATCCCCCGTTCGGCCGATGTCGGCCACGCCATGCCATCGGTGATGGGTGCGTCACCGAGGGAGCGCCGGCCCCTCGCCTGCGCCGGACGCCCCGATGGCCTCGGCCACGATCTGCAGGTCCTCGGCGTCGTACCGCAGCGTCGCCGCGTCCAGCCACCCGTCGACCTGGGCGGCGCTTCTCGCCCCGACGATGGCCCCAGAGACCGCCGGCCAGGCGATCGTCCACGCCGCCGCGGCGGCCGCCGTCGAGACCCCATGCCGCTCGGCGACCTTAACCATCGCCGAGGCGACCGCAAGGTTGGCCGTGAGGTTGTCGGTGAAGTCGTCGTCGCTCTTGCGCCAGTCGTCTTCGGGCAGTGACGCGACGCGCTCGGCCGAGAACGCGCCGGTCAGCAGGCCGGCGTGCATGGGCGAGTAGACGATGACGCCGGTTTCGTGCTTGTTGCACCAGGGCAGCAGATCGGCGGCGGCCCGGCGGTCGATTGCCGAGAACGGCGGCTGCAAGGTGTCGACGTGTCCGAGCGCCTCAGCACGCTCGAGCTCGGAGGTGTCGAAGTTGCTGAGACCGACTGCGCGATAGAGGCCCTCGGCCTTCATGTCGAGCAGCGCCTGCCAGTAGACCTCCAACTCGACGCCATCCTCGGCCTCCCAGTGCATCTGCATGAGATCGACCGAGTCGGTGCCGAGCCGGCGCAACGAAGCGACGACCTGCTCGCGCAGCACCTTGGGGTCGCCGGTGGCGATGGGATCATCAGTGCGAACGGACGGCTCAACCGGACCACACTTGGTGAACACGTAGGGGCGGTCGGCGTCGGAGAACACCGACAACGCCTCGCGGACGACCGACTCGCTGTGTCCGTATCCGTAGACCCACGCGGTGTCCACCCAGTTGACGCCCCGCTCGACGGCACGCCGGATCGCCGCAACCGACTCGGAGTCGTCTTGCGGCCCCCATCCGCCCGACCACCCCGTC
The DNA here is from genome assembly GCA_027117675.1 of Actinomycetes bacterium. GTDB lineage: Bacteria > Actinomycetota > Actinomycetes > JAHEKZ01 > JAHEKZ01 > JAHEKZ01. Next base: position 3,041 of record JAJAYM010000276.1, read on the forward strand.
CCGCCCACAGCCCATGCGCCAAAGCCCACGCGGGTGATGTTCATGCCGGTGGTACCGAAGGCGATCGTGGTCAGGTCGGAGTTTGCTGAAGAGCTCATGGGCCGATCCTGCCAGTCGCCGCTGGCAGCGCCTACGTCCCGGGTGGTCGGTATCCCACCGAGATGTTCATCGCCTTGTCGATCTCGCTCGGCTCGACAAGCACCACGGTCTCGTAGCTGCTGATCGCACCCGACGAGCCCACCGCGGCGGCGACGGCCATTGCAGTCGCGTGATCGGGGACGTCGGCGATCACGTAGACGTCGTCGGTGCCGAAGGCGAAGTAGAACGACTCCAGCGAGCCGCCGACGCTTGCGAGGATCTTCTCGATGGTGGTGGCACGCGACGTGCCGCCTTCCTTCATCACGCCCTTGATGCCTTCAGGGCTGTACGAAACCTTCAGCAGGTACTTGGCCATCGTGGCCTCCGAATCGTGGAAGGGTCCCATCCAACGCCCGGACGACCACGACGGTCAAGGGATTGACGGCGGCTAGGGTCAGGCCATGGAGCATCGACGCCTCGGCCGCAGCGGCTTGAAGATCAGTGAGATCACCTACGGAAACTGGCTGACCCACGGTGCGCAGATCGATCAGGAC
>JAJAYM010000277.1 GCA_027117675.1 Actinomycetes bacterium
ACCACAAGCGCCGCGATCCGTGAGATGCAAGACCACAAGGTGCGAGCAGCGTTCCTGGCGGCGTGGGAGGCCGCTCGCGACCGCAGTCGCGAGCTGGCGTCTGGCCACGAGTAACCCCGCGGGTGGCGGGCGGGGGCGGCGCTCAGTGGCGGTGGTCCAGATCCTGCGCGAATCGGTCGACGTCGTCGATGCGGCCGGCGACCGCGATCAGTGAGCCCGGCAGAATTATGGTGTCACGGTCGGCGTAGGTGAACTCGCCGCCGGGAGGGCGAAACCCGACAACGGTGATGCCGTGCCGCGCGCGCATCCCGCAACTCGCCAAGTGGACCGTCGCCGAGAGAGTGGGTCACCTCAAGCTTGGCCAATGCGAAGCCATCATCGAACTTGATGTAGTCGAGCATCGCGCCCGACACCAGGTGGGCCACGCGTTCACCCATGTCTGCCTCGGGGTACACAACGTGGTGAGCGCCGATCTTTTCTAGGATCCGTCCGTGGTCGCGCGAGATCGCCTTGGCCCAGATCTCACTGACCCCAAGCTCGGCAAGCAGGACGGTCGTCAGCACGCTGGACTCGATGTCGGTGCCGATCGCCACGACCGCCTGGTCGAAGTCGGCTGCCCCGATCTGGCGCATCGCCTCTTCGTCAGTTGTGTCGACCTGCATGGCGTGCGTCAGCCGATCGGCAAAGTGCTGGACTCGTTCGGCGGATGCGTCAACTCCAAGCACCTCGCGTCCACGCTCGACCATCGTGAGGGCAACGGCGGAACCAAACCGTCCGAGCCCAACGACGAGGACTGGGGAAGTCAGGTTGCGATTAACCAAGGAGAACACGTCCCTCCGGGTAGCGGTAGCGAGTGTCACTCTGCCGCAATGCGAGAGCAGTCGCGAGCGTGACTGGTCCCACGCGCCCAACGAACATCAGTAACGCAAGAAGTACCTGAGCTGGCTCTCCGAGTCCAGCGGTGATCCCGGTGCTGAGCCCACAGGTCGAGATCGCGGAGATGACCTCGAAGAGCGCCTGTCCGGTGGTCGCGTCGCTGAGGGCCATCAACAGGAGCGTGCCGCCGACGGTCAAAACAGCAAAGATGACAATGACGAGCAGTGCCTGCTGAGTGAGATCGCGGCCGAGACGTCGTCCACTGACTGTGGCGTCACGGTCGCCACGAGCCTGAGCCCGGACAACCAGCAGCAGGACAGCGAGAGTGGTCACCCGGATCCCACCGGCGGTGCTGACGGACCCCCCGCCGACGAACATCAACATGTCAGTGAGGAGCCATGACTCGGGGCGCATCTCGCCGTAGTCGACGGCGTTGAACCCTCCCGACCGCGGGTTTACGCCTAGGAACCACGCGTTGAGCAGTCGCTCGCCGATCGGCATGTCACCTAGCGTTGCTGGGTTAGTCCACTCGGAGAGTGCCATCGCAACTGGAGCGAAGAGCAGCAACCCTCCTGTCATCCACAACGTGACCCGCGAGTGCATGCTAAGGGGCCGACGCCGTCGTCGACGGAGTTCATACAGAACCGGAACACCGATGCCGCCAAGGATCACCGCGAAAGATATGGGCAGCAGCACGAGGCCGTCTCCGGCGAAAGCCACGAGGCTGTCGGAGGCCAGCGAAAAGCCGGCATTGTTAAATGATGAGACGCCATTGAAAACGCCGTGCCAAAGAGCCTTACCGAAGTGATAGTCGTAGCCCAACCAGAATCTCAGCATGAGGATGGTAGAGATCACTGCCTCGACCGTGAAGGTCAGCACCGCGACACCGCGCACGATGCTGCCGACGTCGCCTAGGGCCACGTTGCCGCTCTCGGTCGAGGTGTAGATGCGAGCTTTGAGCCCCAGCCGCCGGAAGACCACGATCGCCACGATCGCCGTTCCGGTGGAGATGCCAAGACCCCCAGCTTGGATGAGGAGCAGCAGCACTGCCTCGCCGAATCCCGACCAGTGTTCCCCCGTGCCCACCACTGTGAGCCCAGTCACCGTGACGGCCGATACGGAGGTGAAGAACGCCGTCACCACGTCCGTGCCGCCTGGCCCCTTGTGGGCAATGGGTAGCAGGAGCAGGAACGTGCCGAGCACGACGAGCGCTAGGAACGCTGACACCACGTACGTAGCCGGACGGAGGACGCGCTCGGTCCTGATCCGTCGCGGGGAGCGCTCTGAGTCGCGCGCCACCTGACCTCCCGCCGTCGCTGAGGGCCTCCAACGTGCGAGACCCAGGGGCAAACCTACGATGAAGTAGTGAGCAGAGCCGCGAGCACGTCCTGGACCCGCCTTGGTGTCGTGCTCGTGGCCGCTCTTTTGCTGCCGGGTTGCTCCTCCGACGAGGGACCGGTGATCGAGACTGGAGCGGTCGAACTGCAGACCGTGGTGGAGACGGTTGAGGCCCCCGCCTCCGTGGTGGCCGCAGCCACAGCCGTCGTCACCGCGTCAGCCAACGGCACCGTCTCGCGCGTCGTGGCACGGGACGGCCAGCAGGTGCAGCGCGGCGATGTCCTCTTTGTTGTCAGTTCTCCAGAG
>JAJAYM010000278.1 GCA_027117675.1 Actinomycetes bacterium
GACCTGCAGTACTCCGACGTTCGACCAGACAAGGGGCTCTACCAGCGCTTGGTCTCCAAAGGCCGGATGGAGCGAGTGCTGACCGACCAAGTGATCGAGGCGGCGGTTCATCAGGCGCCAGAGGACACCCGTGCCTGGTTTCGTGGCGAGTGTGTGCGTCGCTACGGGGCGCAGGTCGCCGCGGCATCTTGGGACTCGGTCATTTTTGATGTTCCGGGTCGCCCCTCCCTCCAGCGGGTACCCATGCTCGAACCGCTCAGGGGAACGCGAGCGCACGTCGGTGGGCTGCTCGAGCAGTGCCAAACCGCCACCGAGTTGGTCGACGCGCTGACCTCCACCTGACGACCACCTGCCCGCCTTCGGACTACCACCCGGCGCCGTCGACAACGCTGAGGCGCGTCGGGGGTACAGAGCGGGCCACTACGGGTCGATCGGACTAGTGTCAGGATCGGAGCAGTGACGCGAACGCGGAGGTTCACACCATGAGCGCACAAGAGACTGGCGGGCAAAAGCACGCTGATCGGCGCACCGAAGAGGTCGACGAGACGCCAGCCGAGACGACCGATGTCGCTGAACGCCACGAGGCGCTCAGCGAAGACGTTGACGCGATCCTCGACGAGATCGATGAGGTCCTCGAGGAGAATGCCGAAGAGTTCGTTCGCGCCTTCGTCCAGAAGGGCGGCGAGTGATCGGTGACTCACCCTGACCGTTTGGCCTCGCTGCCCGCCGCGTTCTTGCGGGTCGGCGGCTCGTCCTTCAGCGACTTCTTGGCTGACCACGCTCCAACCCTGCTGCCGGGCGGCGCCGGCTCGGGTACCGGAAGTACCGACACCATCGAGGCCCCGCACGGCACAACGATCGTCGCGCTGACTTACGCCAGCGGGGTTTTGATGGCCGGCGACCGGAGGGCCACGATGGGCAACATCATCGCCCAGCGCGACATCGAGAAGGTCCATCCGGCCGATGAGTACAGCGCCGTTGGTATCGCCGGCACTGCCGGTTTAGCCATCGAGCTGGTTCGGCTACTGCAGGTCGAACTCGAGCACTACGAGAAGATTGAGGGAACTACTCTTTCCCTCACCGGTAAAGCCAACCGGCTGGCCACCATGATTCGTGGCAACCTCGGAATGGCGATGCAGGGGCTCGCGGTGGTTCCACTGTTTGCCGGCTACGACCATCAGACCGCCGGCGGTCGGATCTTCAGCTACGACGTTACCGGGGGACGGTACGAAGAGCATTCCTTTCACGCTGTCGGCTCTGGGGGCTTCTTTGCGAGGGGATCACTGAAGAAGCTTTACCGAGGCCAGATGCCCGAGGCCGAGGCCGTTCTGGCTGCAGCCCAGGCCCTGTACGACGCCGCCGATGACGACTCAGCTACCGGCGGGCCCGACCTCATGCGGCGGATATTCCCGGTGGTTTCGGTGGTCTCCGCCGACGGCTACCGCCGGTTGCCGGACGCCGAGGTCGGCGAAGTCGTCGAACGCCTGGTCCACGCCCGCCAACAACGTCCCGACGGCCCAGCGGCACCGCTGACCTAACGCCAGACCCCACACCCGCTGCCGCCCCCACTGCAGGAGGAAGATCCGTGTCCGTTCCGTTCTACGTCTCGCCAGAGCAAATCATCAAGGACAAGGCGGACTACGCGCGCAAGGGCATCGCCCGCGGACGTTCGGTGGCTGTCCTGCAGTATTGCGACGGGATTCTCTTTGTGGCCGAGAACCCGTCCCGGGCGCTGCACAAGGTCAGCGAGATATACGACCGAATCGCTTTCGCCGCGGTGGGCAAGTACAACGAGTTCGAGAATCTGCGGGTCGCGGGCATCCGTCTTGCCGACCTCCGTGGCTACTCGTTTGATCGGCGAGATGTCACTGTCCGAAACCTTGCCAACGCGTACGCTCAGACACTCGGCACAATCTTCACCGAGACGTCGAAGCCGTATGAGGTCGAGATCGTGGTCGCCGAGGTAGGCGACGCCGCGTCCGATGATCAGATGTACCGGCTCACCTTCGATGGGTCCGTGGCTGACGAGCAGGGATATGTGGTGATGGGGGGATCCGCTGAAGCCATCGACGCAACCCTCGAATCCACCTACGCCGACGGTCTGGAGCTTGGGCCAGCTATCGCACTGGCGGTCAATGCCTTGGCCAGCGACACCGCCGCGAGTGAGAAGGGTGAGCCGCGTCAGATCACCCCCGAACAACTTGAGGTTGCCACCCTCGATCGCACCCGCTCGCAGTCTCGCAAGTTCAAAAGACTTGCTGCCGATCGGCTCAGTGAGCTCATGACGAGCGGCGGGTAGCCATGGATCGGCGCATCTTCGGGATCGAGACTGAGTACGGGGTCACCTGTACGTTCCGGGGCCAGCGCCGGCTCTCACCCGACGAGGTGGCCCGCTATCTCTTTCGAAGGGTCGTCTCGTGGGGCCGCAGCAGCAACGTCTTCTTGAGGAATGGCGCACGGCTCTATCTCGACGTCGGCTCTCACCCAGAGTAAGCGACCCCAGAGTGCGACTCACTCACCGAACTCATCACCCACGACCGCGCTGGTGAGCGAATCTTGGAGGGGCTGCAGATCGACGCCGAACGTCGTCTCCATGAGGAGGGGATCGCCGGTGATGTTTACCTTTTCAAGAACAACACCGACTCAGCCGGTAACTCATACGGCTGTCACGAAAACTTTCTGGTGGGGCGTCAGGGTGAGTTCGGCAAACTCGCTGACGTACTGATTCCGTTCCTTGTCACTCGACAACTCGTCGCCGGGGCCGGCAAGGTCCTCCAGACTCCACGCGGTTCGGTTTTCTGTCTCAGTCAGCGCGCTGAGCACATCTGGGAGGGAGTCTCCTCAGCGACGACCCGCTCCCGGCCCATCATCAACACTCGCGACGAGCCGCATGCGGACGCCGAGAAGTACCGTCGGCAGCACGTCATCCTCGGCGCCTCCCACCGAGCGCCGCCCCCCACCCTGCTCAAGGGCGGCGCGACTGATCTCGTGCTCCAGATGATCGAGAACGGTGTCGTGCTCCGAGACCTCTCGCTGGAGAACCCCATCCGCGCGATCCGCGAGATCAGCCACGACCCGTCGGGTCGACGCCTCGTGCGACTGGTGAACGGCCGGGAGCTCTCGGCGCTCCAGATTCAGACCGAGTACTTCGAGAAGGCGTTGGCCTTTGCCGACCGGCGCCAGATCGACGACCCGGTCACCCGGAAGGTGCTCGACCTCTGGCAACGGACCCTGGCCGCCGTGGAGACAGGCGACCTGGCGTCCGTTGGCCGTGAGATCGACTGGGTGATCAAGTATCAGATGATCGAACGCTACCGGGCCAAGCACGACCTCTCGCTCGGCTCAGCTCGGGTCGCCCAGCTCGATCTTGCCTACCACGACATTCGCCGAGACCGCGGCTTGTTCTACTTGATGGAAAGGCGCGGGCTGGTTGACCGGGTAGTGCCCGAGCTAGCCACGTTCGAGGCCAAGGGGAGGCCTCCCCAGACCACTCGCGCGAGGCTGCGCGGGGAGTTCATTCGCAAGGCTCAGGAGAAGCGCCGGGACTTCACCGTCGACTGGGTTCACCTGAAGTTGAACGACCAAGCGCAACGAACTGTGCTCTGTAAAGACCCTTTCAAGGCCTACGACGACCGGGTGGACCGGCTGATCGAGAGCATGTGACCCTCCGGCAACGGCGGGGCGGAACCGATTCGGCTCTGACGCCGTCTACCCTGAAGTGTCACGCACTGGATTGTCGCGCGTCCGGCCCGTTGAGCCTTTCCCCGTCAAGGAGCATTTGTGTTTTCGCCGTTTTCGCCGTTTTCGCTGTCCTCGCCGCTGCCGGCGGTCCACCTCCGTCGAACCAGCCTCATCGGACTGGGCTCGGCCCTGGTCCTGGTAGCCATGTTGGCCGGCTGCGGTGACGACCCCGACCCGGTTTCTGAGCCACTTCCTTCAGCTAGTTCGAGTAGCAGCCCGTCAGCCTCGGCGTCAGAATCTGGCAATGATGAGCCAGCGGCGAGCGGGGAACTGCCGACCGTTGACGGTGAGTACGGCCAGCCGCCCACCATCACCGTTCCCGATGGTGCGCCGCCTAGCGACCTCGTCGTCAAGACCCTGAGCCAGGGCAGCGGACCATCCGTTGAAGCGGGGGAGACGATTGTTGTCGACTATGCGGGAGTTCGCTGGGAAGACGGACAGACCTTCGATTCCTCGTTCGACCGCGGTTCGCCTGTGGGTTTCGGCATCGGCGTAGGTGCCTCTATTCCCGGCTGGGACACTGGCCTGGTCGGCGTCAAGGCCGGCACCCGGGTGCTTATGGTGCTGCCACCGGACGAGGCATATGGTGACACCTCCCCGGGTGAGCCGATCCAAGCTGGCGACACGCTGGTCTTCGTGGTCGATGTTCTGGGGTCGCACGCCGGTAACGAGGCCGCCGGCGGTGAGCCGGCACCGACCGAGGACGACAGCTTGCCCTACGTTTCCATCACCCCCAAGGAGCCGCAGATTGTCCCGCCGGCCGGCGACCCGTCGAGTCGTCTGATCGTGATGCCGGTGGTCGTTGGCGACGGTCCAGGTGTCAAGAACGGCGACACCGTCGTTGTGCAGTACAAGGGTGTCCTGTGGCGAAACGGCGAAGAGTTCGATTCATCCTGGAGTCGCAAGGAGCCCTTCGTTACGACCATCGGCCAGGGTGCGGTGATTCCCGCATGGGACAAGGGACTGGTCGGCCAGACCGTCGGCAGCCGGGTGATGCTGGTCTTCCCGCCAAAGGATGGCTACGGAGAGGCCGGAAGCGGCCAGATCAAGGGCACGGACACGATGATCTTCGCCGTCGACATCCTCGGCACGTACTGAGCCCAAGGACAAGCCGACCCCGGTGACAAGCCGACCCCGTTCAACAAGATGCACGGAAGGAATCGCATGACCGACAAGCCCGAGGTCGAGTCCCCTGGTGGTGAGCCGCCAACGACTCTGGTCATCACCGACGTGAGCATCGGTGATGGAGCTGA
>JAJAYM010000279.1 GCA_027117675.1 Actinomycetes bacterium
CCCTTTTCCCCCGGGCCCGCTTTCACGACCAGGGCATGGTCCAGCCTTCACCCCGGACGCGTCGACGCCGCTCTAGTCCATCGGGACGAAGAGCATCGGGTCGTCGTTCTTGCTGATTTCGGCAGCGATGACATCAGTCGTGCAGTAGTTTCCGACCGCGTATGCGGCGACGGGGGTGCCAGGGCCCTGCTGACCACTCGGTGTCGTTGCAGTCAGCAGCAACGACGCCCGTTAAGGGATCGCCCAGATCGGGAACGTCGGCCGAAACTGCACGGAGTCTGAGCGGCGACACAAAGCCCGGGCTATATCTGCGCTGGACGACGGCGGGCAGACTGGGCTCGTGCCCAGTTCACTTCCTGACGGCGATCCGGCTCCGGCTGACGGTCGACTGCCGGACGCCGCAGTCCTCGAAGTCGGCGAGGTTCCGTTCGGGGCCTACGTCCATGTGCCGTTTTGCGCGACGCGGTGTGGGTACTGCGACTTCAACACCTACACCTCAGGTGAGCTGCAGGGGGCGACACAACGGCAGTACATCGGTGCCGTACTGGCTGAGATCGACCTGGCTCGCCGCGTGATCCCCCACGCACCCCCGTTGTCGACGGTGTTCTTCGGAGGTGGGACCCCAACCCTGCTCGCGGCCGCCGACCAAGCGTTGCTGCTGAAGGCACTGACCGAGGCTTTCGGCCTGGCTGCGGATGCCGAGGTCACGACTGAGGCGAACCCAGAGTCAGTGACGGCACACCAGCTGGAGGCGCTGCGCACGGCTGGTGTCAACCGCATCTCCTTTGGGATGCAGAGCGCGGTGCCGCATGTGTTGGCCACCCTCGACCGCACGCACACCCCCGGACGCGTGGTTGAGGCCGTTGGGCAGGCTCGCGCTGCTGGCTTCGACAGCGTCAGCCTCGACCTCATTTACGGGACTCCGGGGGAGAAGATCGACGAGTGGCGCACGTCGATCGAAGCGGCAATCTCTCTGAAGCCAGAACATGTCAGCGCCTATGCCCTGATTGTGGAGGAGGGAACAGCTCTTGCGCGCCGGATCACCCGTGGCGAGGTTGCCGGGGCTGACGACGACGACCAAGCTGCTAAGTACGAGCTCGCCGATGAGCTGCTGAGCGCAGCCGGCTACGACTGGTATGAGGTGTCCAACTGGGCCAGTGCGCCGGAGCATCGAAGTCGACACAATCTGGCCTATTGGAAAGGGGACCACTGGTGGGGGTTCGGCCCTGGAGCCCACAGCCACGTCGGCGGAACGCGGTGGTGGAACGTCAAGCATCCGCGCGCCTACGCCGAGGGACTCGCATTGGGTCACAGCCCCGCGCTGGCGCGGGAGGTCCTCGCCGCGCAGACTCGGCGGCTTGAGCGAATACTGCTCGAGGTGCGACTCAGTGAGGGCCTTGCCACCAGCGTGCTCTCCCCAGAAACCAGAATCGACTACGAGGCGCTGGTTCGCGAGGGACTGATCGACCCCGGCGCGCTGGCGTCCGGTCGGGTGGCGCTGACCCTGCGGGGCCGCTTGCTCGCCGATCTGGTGGTTCGCCGGCTGACGACCGACCCTGCTACGTAACCAGACGCAGGGTGAGTGGGTAGCGGAACGTTTCGGACTTGGACGCCGCAACGGCAGCCAGGATGCTGTAGACCAGCGCCGCGATGCCGATCTCAATCATGGTGAAGACGCCGAGGAAGAAGACGAACACCAGCACCAGACTGATGAGCACACCGAAGAGCACGGTGATGTGGAAGTTGAGCGCCTCAGTGGCGTGCGTCTTGGCAAACGGTCGCTGGTCGGCGCAGACCAACATGATGACAAGGGGTCCGATCAATGCGAGGCCAACCAGCCCCGAGACTTGGGCGATGACGGCCCTCATGGTGCCACCTGCGACACCAATCATGGCTACAGTCGTCAGTGTTGCGAGAGTCGGAAGAGGGAGCGGAAATGGCGAAGTGTGACGTCCCGGGTGCGTCGATCCACTACGAACAGTTCGGCGATGGGCACGACGTTGTCTGGGTGGCTGGCGGCGGAAGCCTTGGCAGCGACTGGCACAAGTACCAGATGCCCTTCTTCGAACCACACTTTCGCAACACCACCTTCGACAACCGCGGGATCGGCCAAACCACCTGCGACGAGCCCATGCCTTGGCCCCTTCAGAAGTTCAGTGCAGACACCATCGCCCTGATTGAGCAGGTCTGCGAACCTCCCGTTTCGCTGGTAGGTATCTCGTTCGGGAGTGCGATCGCGCAACAGGTCGCGATCGATCGCCCCGACCTTGTTCGCTCGGCCATCGTGATGGGAACCGGCTCGCGCAGTATCGGTTGGGGGTGGGACTTCCAGGAGGCCGAGATCGAGCTGCGCAAGGCGGGCGGACGCCTCGACGGCATGTTTGCCGTCACGCACTACGCGGCGATGCTCTATCCAGCCAAGGTTCTCGGCGACCGAGAGCTTTGGCCCAAACTCCGTGCCGACCTCGAGGAGTGGTTGTCGGGCGAGGCGAACGAAGAGTCACTCATC
>JAJAYM010000280.1 GCA_027117675.1 Actinomycetes bacterium
GCCTGGTTCCGCCTGGCGGTCGCGTATGACGATGCCGGCGACCGCCGACGCGCGCGCGCCGCAATGCGTACAGCCATCGGCCATTTCAACGCGCGTTAGCTCTTCGCCCGTCCCATGGCACCGGCGTCGCGCCACCAGCGTTCGACCGCCAACGAGGCCATCGTGAAGGGCTCGGCGCGGCCAACGAAGTCCATGCCGTGGCGTCGTACGGGCGTGGCGATAGGTCCAATATCGCGGACGGTGATGACCACGCGGTCGCCTTCGGCGTCCAGGTCATCACGGCGTGATGACGTTGAAACGTCGGTCACCAAGCGCCAGGGATATACGGCCATAGCGCGTATCGTGAGAATCCGGACGCCGGCGTCGTTGACGTAGACCCCGACCGCGAAGAACCGGGCGACGCCGATGGCCATCCCTGCGGCGAGCAACCCGAACGCGCTGGCGTAAACGAACCGGGGAACCACCGGGCCGGGTCCGAGCAGGATCGAAAAGGACAAGAACGCCGGACCCGCCGTCACCAGGACACCGAAGAGAGCAAGGATCACCCGAAGCGGACCCGGTCGATAGGGCCGGATCCAGGTGACCTGGCGGAAGTCTGCACCGACCGGACCCTTGGCGCGTTCCGGCCAGAACTTCCAGCCCGCGTACCAATGGCTCATGCGCTTATCTTGCCGTCCCTTCTGCGAGAAGCCGCAGGAGGGCGGCGACGATGGCTGCTCCGACGACGACGACGAGGAACGGAGCCCGGAGTAGCAGGGCACCGACCGCGAAAGCCAGGCCGGCGGCACGCGCGTCCAGAACCAGGCCCTGGCCGTCGCCGAGAACTTGCACCGCAGTCAGCGCCGCCAGTAGAGCGACCGGCGTAAGGAGCGCCACCCTGGTCACTCTGGGACGCTGCAACACCGCCTCGGGGACAAAGTAGCCAGCAGCCTTGAGCAGGTAGCAGCCAACGGCGGTGGCCAGGATCGCCCACCAAATGTCACTCATGCCGGGCCCCCGGTGTCGCCGAAGACGTCGGAGCGCCATGCGGTCCTGGCCAGGCGACGACAAGGGCAACAGCCGCGGCTGCCAAGACGGGGATACCCGCAGGCAGCACGGGGGTCAACGCCAACGCGAGGACCGTTGCGCCAGCCGCGACCGCGCGCGTCGTCGTCGTGGTCAGCTGGGGCCACAGCAGCGCCAGGAAGGCTGCACCCACTGCGGCATCGAGACCGATCACCTTCGGGTCAGAGATCTGATCGGCCGCTAGGGCGCCGGCGGCGGTTGCGGCATTCCAGCAGATGAAGACGGCTATGCCGGTCGTCCAGAAACCGGTGCGGGCCAGTCGGTGGGTCCGTTGAGATATGGCGACAGCCGTTGACTCGTCGATGGTCAGCTGAGCAGCAGCCAGACGTCGCCACCCGCGTACGTCGAGAAGCGGCGCAAGCCGGAGACCGTAGAAGGCATTGCGAGACCCGAGAGCTAGGGCTGCGGCAGCCCCAGAGGCGGCGCCACCGGCACCGACTACCCCGACGAGCGCGAACTGCGATGCGCCGGTGAAGACCAAGAGGCTCAGCGCAATCGCCTGTGCAACGCTGAAGCCGTTCGCCACCGCTAGTGCGCCGAAGCCGAACCCATAGGTACCGACGGTGACTCCAACGCCCCAGGCTTTGGTGCGGACCGATCGGTGCTCGTCGGTCATTGCGCCCCGGGCTCGAGCTCCGGGCCTTTGAGGATGGTCCCGAGCCGCACCTGTCGCAGCTCGTGTGCGCCGTCGGCGTCGAGTTCCGCGTCGTCAGCTGCGAGGGTCCGATGCGCCCCGTCGGTCGCCCCCCCGGCTGCCTCGAGAAAACGGCGCAACGAATCGTCGCCACTGGCGAGCCACACGACCGCCTCGCCTTCCCCACCCGCTGACGCCGTTTGAAGGGCGGCGGTCAGAAGTCGTGATCCGTGCCCCTTGGACCGGTGTGGGGGGTCGACGGTGAACACCAAGAGTTCCAGGCAGACGTCGGCGTCGAGGTCGGGGTCGGACGCCGGTGAAAGCGCTGCGACACCGACGACCACCTCGTCGTCGCTCGACGTCTCCACCGCCACCCAGGTGTGGTGACGGTCACTGGGCGGAGCCATCACTGCCTTCTCCCACGACCGCTGCATGAGATCGGCATCTGGAGGAGCGGGTAGTCCGAGCGCTGCGGCCGAGTCGAGCCAGCTGTGCCGTTGCACGGCAGCAAATCCCGCCGCATCAATGAGGCGGGCCTCGCGCACGAAGACGTCGGCCATCCCTGCATCCTCGCAGGGAGATGCGTACGACGCCGTCCCGCCCGTCACCGTAGGGTCTTTCCATGCGCGTTGTTGTTGTGGGTGTCGGTGCGATGGGCCTATCGGCCGCAGCCGAGCTCGCCAATCGCGGTCACGAGGTGACCGCCATCGATCGGTTCGACGTCGGCCATCGGTTCGCCTCATCGTCCGGCGCCACCCGGGTGTTTCGGCTCGCCCACGCCGACCGTGACTTCGTGCGCATGGCGATCTGGAACCACGAGCTGTGGAAGCGTCTCGAGACCGACATCGGTCGCCCGTTGCGACTCACCCGCGGGTTGCTGTGGCGCGGTGGTCTGACCAATGAGGTCGGTGACGCGTTGGCAGCCGAAGGTGTCGAGCACGAGTGGGTCGATCGAGCCAGACAAGCTGAGCTCTTTCCCGAGCTGCGGTGGGCCGACGACGGCCCCGTGGTCTGGCAGCCTGAGGCCGGGGCTGTTCGCGCCGACGACGCACTGCGTGCAAGCCTCACTCGGCTTCGGCGGGCGGGTGGTGCTCTGGTGGGCGGCTGCACGGTTCGAGCGGTGGAGCCACGGGCGTCCGGGGGAGTCGAGGTTGTCGCTGACGTGTCGGGTGCTCGCCGGACGTGGGTCGCCGACCGCGTCGTGTTGGCGGCCGGCCCATGGGCCGGGCCGTTGCTCGGCGACCTCGGCATCGAGGTCGTGCTCACCCCTTGCCTGGCACAGGTCACCTATGTCAAGGGTGGCGACGCGGTGCCGTGGGCCAGTCGGCCCTGCCTCGTCGACGTCCCTCCGGACGGCGCGTCTTTTGGTTTTTACGCGCTGCCATCGCCGGGGATCGGCTTCAAGGTCGGGCTCGACCAGCCGGTCCGAGATTTCCTCGGCTCCGACCTTGACCGCGAGCCGGACGCTGCACGCGAGCAGGAGGCGGTCGAGCGAGTCCGCCGAGAGCTGCCGGCCTTCGATGCCACGCCGGTCCGCTCTGAGTTGTGTGCGTGGACTGAGTCGGCCGACGATCGATTCGTCATCGACCGGATCGGCGACATTGTGGTGGCCTGCGGAGATAGCGGTCAGGGCTTTAAGTTCTTGCCGATGTTCGGTGAAGTTCTCGCCGGTCTGGTCGAAGAGAAGCCATTGCCGGATGCCGTGGCCGCCGACGTCGCCTCCCTTGGACTGGCTCGGTTCGCTGATCGCTAGGGTGAGACGGTGAGCGAGTACGAGATGCAATTCCGCAGCGATATGGCCGTCGAGCTGGTCAGAGCGTCCGCCCAGGACGCCGACGTGCTCTTTGCGGCCCGCGTGTCGACACTGGGCGAGCAGTCACTCGACGACATAGACGCTGACGCCGGTCGCTCGGAGGGCCTGATTCGCTACCTGATGCGTGAGCGCCACGGATCGCCGTTCGAGCACAACTCGATGACTTTCTACGTGCACGCGCCGATCTTCGTCTTTCGCGAGTTCATGCGCCATCGGATCGCGTCCTACAACGAAGAGTCCGGCCGCTACCGAGAGTTGCGACCGGTCTTCTACGTTCCGTCCCGTGAGCGCAAGCTGGTGCAACAGGGCAAGCCAGGGCACTACGTCTTCGTCGATGGCACCGACGAGCAGCACTCCACTGTGGTCGAGCAGACCAAGCAGGCGTGCGCAGCCTCATATCTGGCTTACCAAGAGATGCTCTCCGCCGGTGTGGCTCGAGAGGTGGCCCGCGGGGTGCTACCCGTCGCCACCTACTCGTCGATGTACGTGACGATGAATGCGCGGTCGCTGATGAATTTCCTCTCGCTCCGTACCAAGCGCGAAGGGTCGGCGTTCCCCTCCTACCCCCAGCGCGAGATCGAGATGGTCGCTGAGCAGATGGAGACCTTCTGGGCCGAGCTGATGCCGGTCACCCATGCCGCCTTTGAGTCAGCCGGGCGGGTTTCGCCGTAGCGCCGATGCGGCTGATGTGGTGCATCGATGTAACGCGGGGGGCCTCAGAAACGATGACCGGACGACCCCGTCGCCGACCGACCCCCCGAGCGGGTGGTGGCGGGGTCCTCTTACTCCGCGGCTCCCGATAGCCTGCCCGTATGACTCAGCAGTCCGCCGCGCGCCGCGCCCCGTTCGGCCGGGTGCTCACCGCGATGGTGACTCCTTTCCGAGCTGATCTCTCGCTCGATCTGGACGCCGTTCAGCGGCTCGCGACCTACCTCGTCGACCAGGGCAACGATGGCCTCGTGGTCAACGGAACGACGGGGGAGTCGCCCACAACCGCCGACCATGAGCAAGAGCTCGTGGTGCGGGCCGTTGTCGATGCGGTCGGCGACCGAGCGACGGTCGTTGCGGGAGCGAGCAGCAACGACCCAGTCCACGCGATCGAGCGGGCAAGACTGGCCGCGAAGGCCGGAGCCCACGCGCTCCTCGTGGTGTCTCCTTACTACAACCGTCCTCCTCAAGAAGGTGTACTCACCCACTTGACGATGGTGGCTGACTCCACCGAGCTGCCGGTCATGCTCTACGACATTCCTGGTCGCACCGGTGTTGCGATCGACGTCGAGACCATGGTGCGGGCGGCTGAGCACGAGAAGATTGTGGCGGTCAAAGATGCCAAAGCAGATCTTGAGGCCTCCTCGTGGGTGATCGCCCGAACTGATCTGGCCTGGTACTCAGGTGATGACGTCCTGACCCTGCCGCTGATGAGCATCGGTGGCGTCGGCGTGGTCAGTGTGGCTGCGCATCTGGCAGCTCGTCGCATCGGCGAGATGTTCGCTGCTTATGAGTCGGGCGACGTCTTCACCGCCACTCGGCTCCATCTCGGCCTCCTCCCGGTCTACACCGGTCTCTTCCGGACGCAGGGATTGATGACGACCAAAGCTGCACTCTCCCACCTAGGTGTCATCGGCGGGGCGGTTCGACCGCCACTCGTTGACCTCACCCAGGAAGAGCTCGCGACCTTGACACTCGACCTCGCCGACGGTGGCGTCGAGGGATTCACCGCATGAGCCATCCCCATCCCGAGCTCGGCGCTCCGCCACCGGCCCCCCAAGGTGCACTGCGCATCGTCGCACTCGGCGGGCTTGGTGAGATCGGCCGCAACATGACGGTCTTCGAGTTCGACGGCAAACTGCTGATCGTCGACTGCGGAGTGCTCTTTCCCGAGGACGACCAGCCGGGCATCGATCTGATCCTTCCGGACTTCGACTACATCCGTGACCGGCTCGACGACGTTGTCGGGCTGGTGCTCACCCACGGGCATGAGGATCACATCGGTGCCGTGCCCTACCTGCTCCGCGAGCGAGCCGACATCCCGCTTTACGGTTCCCGGCTCACCTTGGCCTTCCTCGAAGCGAAGTTGCGCGAGCACCGGATCACCCCAGTGGCAACGACCGTCACCGAAGGAGACCGCACCCCACTGGCCCCGTTCGACCTAGAGTTCATTGCCGTCAACCACTCCATCCCCGATGCCCTCGCCGTCGCGATCCGCACTCCCGCCGGCCAGCTGGTGATTCACACCGGTGACTTCAAGATGGACCAGCTGCCGCTCGATGGGCGAGTCACCGACCTGCGGGCCTTCGGTCGGCTGGGCGATGAGGGAGTCGACCTGATGCTGGTCGACTCGACCAACGCCGAGGTGCCGGGGTTCGTCGCCTCCGAGAAGGACATCGTTCCAGTGCTCGACCGGTACTTCGCCCAGAGCGAGCGGCGGATCATCGTCGCGTCGTTCGCCTCGCACATTCACCGCGTGCAGCAGATCATCGACGTCGCGCGCAAGCATCGGCGCAAGGTAGCGTTCGTCGGTCGCTCGATGGTGCGGAACATGGGAATCGCCCGTGACCTCGGATACCTGACGATCCCGGCCGACACCGTTGTCGACGTCAAGGCGCTCGACGACCACCCTGACGACGCGGTGGTGCTGATCTGCACTGGCTCGCAGGGCGAGCCCATGGCCGTCCTCTCACGCATCGCCGGCCGCGACCACAGCATCGTCCTTGGCCCGGACGACACCGTGATTCTGGCATCGTCGTTGATTCCTGGAAACGAGAACGCCGTCTATCGAGTGATCAACGGACTGATGCGTTGGGGTGCAACAGTCGTGCACAAGGGCAATGCCATGGTGCACGTGTCCGGACACGCTGCGGCTGGAGAACTGCTCTACCTGTACACCCTGGTGCGACCGACGAACGTGATGCCGGTGCACGGGGAAACACGACACCTTCGTGCCAACGC
>JAJAYM010000281.1 GCA_027117675.1 Actinomycetes bacterium
CACTCGTCGCTCGGCCCAGATCATGATCAGCGTGCTCAGGACGAGGAAGACGAAGATGAAGAGCGCCTTGGCCATCGAGAGCCACCACGGCGTCTCGGCTAGCGCGTCGGTGACGCTCAGTTCGAGTCTCATCCCTGTCCCTACACTGCAACCTGCACCCGTCCGTCGATGTGGCCGACGGAGCGGTAGGCATCCCCGGTGACAACGACGGTGCCCTCGGCGACTTCGGTGACGACGAGTGGCGCCGTGACGCTACCGCTGGCTCCAGAGACGGTGATCGGCTGCCCCTCCGTTGCGCCGATCGTTGCGGCTTCAGATGGCGAGAGCCACACTTGGCGTTTGGGGGCAGTGGCCGCTAGGTATGGCTCGCCCTCTTGCATTGCCGTCGGCTCGAGCAGCGGTCGCCAGGTGGCCAGGAGGAACCCGGTGCCCGTCTCGGGGTCGGCGGCAACGACCTCAGGCGAGCCAACACGCGCACCCTCCCAACCGGCGAACTCATCAAGCTGCGCACGCAGTCTGGCTGGATCCCCGTCGATGTCATCGAAACCCAGCTCTCCAGCAAGCGCAGCGAGTACCCGCGCATCCGACATCAGGCTCGTGGTCAGCGCCTGCGATGACGATCGCTTCCGACCTTCCCAGTTGATGAACGTCCCCGCTTTCTCTGGAGCGGCGGCCACCGGAAGAACCACATCGGCAAGCTCGACCAGCTCGTGATGGTGGGTGTCCAACGCGACCACAAAGCGCGCGTCTCGCAGGCCTGCCTCGCTTCCCGTCGGCAAGTCGTCCATCCGAACGCCGCTCACGAGAATGGCTTCGAGGTCTCCGCTCTCGATGGCTGCGAGCATCCCGGTGATGTCGCGTCCCGGTGCCTCAGGGACGTCGGCAACTCCCCAGATGGCGGCAGTGTCGACGCGTGCTGCGGCGTCCGCGACCGGACGTCCACCCGGAAGCAACGTTGGAAGCAGCCCCGCATCCACGGCTCCGCGGTCGCCAGCGCGACGCGGAATCCACCCGAGGTTCGCCCCTGTGCGGTCGGCGAGGCGGACCACCGCAGACAGCAACCCTTCGGAGGCGGCGGCTCGCTGGCCGACGAGTATTACCGCGCCGGGTTGCCCCAGAGCCGCGACCCAATCGTCGTTGAGGTCGTCAACGACAAACGCTTCTGATCCTGGCGCCGCGGGAATCCAGGTTCCCCCGGTCTTGACCAGCCCGCGACTGGCCGACGGTGCGATGGAGACGACCTGCGTGCCAGCCCTCGCAGCCTTGCGCAGCCGCAAGAACACAATCGGTGACTCGTCTTCTGGCTCGAAGGCCACCAGGAGGACCGTCTGAGACGCCTCGAGGTCGGCGTAAGTCGGGCCTAGCCCCCGGCCGGCGACGCGGTTGGCCAGGAACATTTCTTCCTCAGTGGACGAGCCCCTGGGGCGGAAGTCAATGTCGTTGGTACCCAGCACACGCCGGGTAAACACCGAGTAGGCGTAAGCGTCCTCAACCATTAGTCGACCGCCGGTGAATACGCCGGTCTTTCCAGTAGCTGCTTTAAGCCCGGCGGCGGCGGCGACCAGCGCCTCGTTCCACGACGCCGACCGCAGCTGGCCGTTCTCGCGGATGAGGGGCGTGCTCAATCGGCGGTCGGACTCGAGGTACCGGAAGGCAAAGCGTCCTTTGTCGCAGTTCCACTCTTCGTTGACATCAGGGTCGACGGCGGCGAGCCGACGCATGACGGAGTTACGGCGCGAGTCGGTGCGCAGGGAACAACCCGAGGCGCAGTGCTCGCATGCCGTGGGCGTCGAGACGAGGTCAAACGGTCGCGACCGAAATCGGTACATGGCACTGGTCAGTGCACCCACCGGGCAGATCTGAATCGTGTTGCCCGAGTAATAGGAGTTGAACGGAATGCCGGCAGCGATACCGACCTGCTGCTGCGAACCGCGCTCCAATAGCTCGATGAAGGGGTCGCCGGCAATCTGCTCGGCGAACCGCGTGCACCTGGCGCAGGAGACACACCGCTCGCGGTCGAGCAGCACCTGTGCGGACAGGTTGATCGGCTTGGGGAACGTGCGCTTGGGCCCATCGAAGCGTGTGTCGCCCTGCCCGTTCGTCATCGCCTGGTTCTGTAGCGGACACTCGCCACCCTTGTCGCAGATGGCGCAGTCGAGAGGATGGTTGATGAGCAGGAACTCCATGACGCTTCGCTGAGCTTCGTCAGCGACACCTGACGTCATCTGCGTCTTGACGACCATGCCGTCCGAACAGGTGACGGCGCAGGCCGGCTGTGGCTTAGGCATGCCCTCAACCTCGATCAGGCACATCCGACAGGCCGCGACGGGGTCGAGCAGTGGGTGGTCGCAGAAGCGCGGAACAGCAACGCCCAGTTGCTCGGCAGCGCGGATGATCAAGGTTCCCTTCGGAACCGAGGTCTGCACTCCGTCGATCGTCAGGGTGACGACGTCGGGCCGCGGCTCGATTGCATCGCCCGTGGTCGAGGCGGTTGTCACGGTCATCAGGCGTTCACTCCCGTGAAGACGGTGGCAGCCACCGGGTCGAACAACTCAGCAGCCGTGGTGTGAGTGCCGAGCGCTATCTCATCGGCGAAGTACTTGATGGCCCCGGGGAACGGCGTAGCAGCGGCATCGCCGAGCGCGCAGAACGACCGGCCAGCGATCTGCGCGGAAACCTCGTTGATGCGCGTGATGTCGGTGTCGGACCCGATTCCTGCCTCAAGGCGACGCAGGAGGTCGACCAACCAGTAGGTGCCTTCACGGCACGGCGTGCACTTGCCACACGACTCGTGCTTGTAGAACTCCAGCCAGCGTGTGACGGCCCGCGTGACGCTGGTGGTCTCATCGAAGACCATCGGCGTGCCTGTTCCGAGCATCGATCCGGCAGCCGCGATGTCCTCGTACGTGTAGGGAACATCAAGGTGCTCCTCGGTGAGCAGCGGGACGCTGGAACCGCCCGGCACCCAGAACTTCAGTCGGTGACCCTTGCGCATGCCGCCTGCCCACTGGAGAAGCTCGCGCATTGTTGTCCCCATCGGGGCCTCAAAAATACCGGGACGCTCGACATGACCCGAGACGGCAAACAGCTTGACGCCAGGGGACTTCTCGCTTCCGTACGAGGTGTACCAGTCTGCACCGTTCGCGACGATGGACGGAACGCTGGCAATGGTTTCCACGTTGTTGACGACGGTCGGCGACCCGTACAGGCCGGCCACCGCAGGAAAGGGTGGCTTGAGTCGCGGCTGACCACGGAAGCCCTCTAGCGAGTCGAGGAGCGCCGTCTCTTCTCCGCAGATGTAGGCCCCAGCACCGGCGTGAACGGTGACCTCGAGATCGAAACCCGATCCTTCGATGTTGCTACCCAAGAGCCCGGCCGCGTAGGCCTCTCGAACGGCGGCAGCGACCCGGCGAATGGCGTGTGGCACTTCACCGCGGATGTAGATGAATGCGTGGTTGGCCCGGATGGCGTACGACGCGATGATGACGCCCTCGACCAACGAGTGCGGGTTCGCCAGCATCAGGGGGACGTCCTTGCAGGCACCTGGCTCTGACTCGTCGGCGTTGACCACGAGATAGTGCGGCTTACCGTCGCCCTGGGGGACGAAGCCCCATTTCATGCCGGTAGGAAAACCAGCCCCACCGCGACCTCGAAGGCCGGAATCCTTTACAAGCTGGATGACGTCGTCAGACTGTTGCGCGAACGCGATGGGGAGTGCGTCGTAGCCGCCGTGCCGTCGGTATCCGTCAAGCGTGTACGAGTCCGCCTCATCCCAGTGAGCCGAGAGGACTGGCGTCAGCGGCATGTCAGCGTCCCTTCACCTTCGAGGCACCTTGACGTTCAGCCTCAGCACTGCGGTCGGCGTCACCATTTTGCTGAGCGATCCGTAGCCCGGCGAGCATGCGGTCATCGCGGTGGTCGCCCTCCGCGACCAGACCGTCGTCGACACCTGCGATAACGCGCCCAGCATCGGCGAAAGTGCGAACAGCGGGCCCCCTCGTACTCTGGACTGAACGTCCTGAGCGCACGTCGTCGACGACGTGCCTGGCCTTCGCAACCGTCATGTCATCAAGGAACTCCCAGTTGGCAGTCATGACAGGGGCATGTGTGCACGCGGCCTGACACTCGATGCGTTCGAGCGTGATGGTGCCGTCATCGGTCGTCTGATTGGTTCCCACCCCGCAGTGATCGACCAAGGCGTCCCATATCTCGTCGCCGCCGAGAAGCGCACACAGCGAATTGATGCACACACCGACGCGGACGTGTCCGCTCTCTTGTTTGAGGTACATCGTGTAGAAGGTGGCAACCGCAGTGACCTCGGCATCAGTGAGGCCGACAAGGTCTGCGACCACGGAAATGCCGTCAGCGCTGACGTAGCCGTCGTCAGCCTGCGCCAGGTGTAGCAGTGGCATCAGGGCTGACCGCTTCCGGGGGTAGCGGACAAGCACCTCGCGCATCTGCGCTCTGGTGGTCTCTGAGATGGCCATCGTTGTCCTTTGTTCTGTCGTCGGGCAGGGTCAGCGGTCCACGCCACCCATGACGGGGTCGATTGAAGCGACAGCCACGATGACGTCAGCCAGCTGGGCGCCCGCACACATCGCACCGACTGCCTGCAGGTTGTTGAACGACGGGTCGCGGTAGTGCACCCGATAGGGACGAGTTCCCCCGTCGCTGGCCATAACGGCAGCAAGCTCGCCGCGAGGCGACTCCACCGCCGAGTAGACCTGACCGGCGGGGACCGTGTATCGCTCCGTGACGAGCTTGAAGTTATGTATCAGCGCCTACATCGACTCATTCATGATCTTGTTGATGTGGGCGTGGCTGGTTCCCTG
>JAJAYM010000282.1 GCA_027117675.1 Actinomycetes bacterium
CAACTTGGGTCGAACGCCATCGACACTGGCCCTGCTGGCCCCCCTGCTGGCGAAGCCGCAGCACTCGCTCGTTGGCGGCACTTCCACGACGCTGCGCTCGACAACTACGCGAACGACCGCAACCGCCCCGACCTCGACGGGTCTTCCCGGCTCTCGGTCTATCTGAAGTACGGCGAGATCCATCCACGCACGCTGCTCGCCCAACTCGGCGACTCCAAGGGTCACGAGGTGTATCGCAAGGAGCTCGCCTGGCGGGAGTTCTACGCCGACGTCCTTCACCACGCCCCCGAGACCGCTCGTGAGTACCTCAGGCCGGAGTTCGCACGGATTGAGTACGACACAGGTGCGGACGCCGAAGCCCGACTGCTCGCGTGGCAGCAAGGGAGAACCGGCTACCCGATTGTGGACGCCGGCATGCGTCAGCTGCTCCACGAAGGCTGGATGCACAACCGGGTCCGAATGATCGTGGCGTCGTTTCTCGTCAAAGACCTGCATCTGGAATGGCAAGTCGGTGCGCGGTGGTTCATGCGCCACCTCCTCGACGGTGACATCGCCTCCAACTCCCATGGCTGGCAGTGGACGGCTGGCTGCGGCACCGATGCATCGCCGTACTACCGCATCTTCAACCCGATCACTCAGGGACTGCGCTTCGACCCGGACGGCGCGTACGTGCGTCGATACGTTCCTGAGTTGCGCCATGTTGATGGAGCCTCAGTTCACGAACCATGGGAGGTCCTCGACGGATACGCGGCCGCTTACCCGCAGCGCATCGTCGACCATGCCACCGAACGCGCTGAGTCGTTGGCCCGCTACGCGTTGATCAAGCGCTAGGACTTCAGCATCGCAGCCAAGTAGCGGCGGGCCGCCACAGTCTGCACGGCACGGGTCACCGGACCGCCGGCCTTTGTGTACCACTGTGCGGGCCGGGAGAAGGCCGCGACCGTTCCCACCACGGAGTCATCCTCGAGCCATCGCACAATGAACGCTTCTTCGCCGCGCTCGGGATGCCGTGCGAGCGTCCCGTACGCGAAGCCTGCTTCTCGGTCGGTGTCAACGGTGGCGATGACCTCGCACTGGGCTGTGAGGCCGCACCAACCAGTGCCGATCCGCATCGTGACCTGCGAGCCAACAGTCGCGCCGGCTCTTGCCTCGACCTGCATTCCCGAATCCCGGTGCATCTCCCACGAACTGATCCGCCTGGCGGCGCGTCGAAAGTGGTTCTCGCCAGCCCCAATCACCTGCGACTCGACCAAAACGTGCCAGGGCCCGGGAACGTATCGAGCTCCCCTGGCGAGTGGGAGCGAGAGCCCACGAAGGCGCAAGGGGTAAGTGATCTCGGACACGCACCCATGGTTGCAGTACCCATGCGTCAGCAGCACGCCGAGCTTTGGAGGTTGCCAGAAGTCCTACGGCGGCGCGAGTCTTCGGGTGCCGTCCGGTTCTACGACGACTTTCCACCGTTTGAGGTGGACCATTCCGTGATGTCGGCGACACAGGAGCACTGTGTTGTCGAGCGAGGTCTCGCCGCCGTGCTCCCAGAAGACGATGTGGTGGACATCGCAGTGTTCGGGTGGGCGGTGACAGCCGGGGCCGATACAGCTACGGTCTCGGCTGGAGACCGCTCGGCGCAGTGCTGGGGGGATCGTGCGTGTTGCCCGACCCACGTCAAGGATCTGGGACGGCCCATCGGTGACGATCCGGGAGACGGTGGAATCGCAGCCGATCATCTGGGCCTCGGTGGCGGTGATCGGTCCGATCCAGGCCAACTGCGCGGGTTCGATGGGCGCTCCGTTCTCTGCGCCTTGCCGTCGTTCACGACTGGCCGCAAGCGTGGCGTGGTCGACGATCACCGACAGGTGCGGACGCACACCACCGACGGTGGTCTCGTTGATGCCTTGCAGCCACTCTTGGCAGATCTCTGCGAGGGCATCAGCGCGGCGCTGCGACCAGGTGCGGAGCTCATCACCCTGGCCGCCACCGCCGGTTACATCGTGGGACCTTTCGCCGTGACCATCGCCGCGGTCGGTGACGGGAGTAGGACGCAGTTTGCAGTTCAGCGCCGTCATCAGCAGCGCTCCCGTCACCGGGTCGAGCAGGCCGCTGACCGACACCATCCCATCCATCGTTTCGGCCACCGACAGTCCTCGCCGATCCAACCTTCGGACGGCGGCCTCGTCTGCGCGTTCGCGGTCGAAGCAGTGAACCAAGCGGGTAGCGACCTGCCGAAGCTGGCCCGGGTCGAGGTGAGCGCCTTCGGCAACCAAGGCCAATTCGGCCTCATCGCGACGGTCGGCTGGTACCTCCCGGAGCGCGTTGCCGATCACCTGAGCGTGCCGCCAGGAAAGGGACCCTTCGCGAACCGCCTTACCGGTAGCCGGCTGCGACTCGGTCACCGCGAAGGCAACCCGCGAACGGGCAGAAGCCTCGCCGGGGGCAAGGTTGCACCGGTGCCGCATCCACGAAGCCAATGTGGGGTGCCCGGACTCGGCGAGCTCGCCGGACTCAGAGAAATCAGCGGCAGCCGCCAACCACAAACCCTCCAACCGATCGATCACCTGCCGCATCGCCACCAACTGCTCACCAGCGTCACGACCGGAAGCGTCAGTGACGAACTCATCGAATACCGAGCGCGCCTCATCGACTACGTACGAACCGGGAGGGAACGGATTCATCGTTCGCTGCCCTGGCACCGACCAGTGGGGGGCTAGGCCACCCGGATCCGGTGAACCAGGCGTAGACGAACGGGGGCCGGATGCACCGGACGGCTGGGTACCGCACGGCTGGGCACCGCACGGCTGCTCGCCGGCACCATCGGTGCAGTCATGGCCCATCAGGCACCCCTCGGGAAGGTCGGTCGATTGATCAGCTGCGCCGAGAACTGACGCCTTCACCGAGGGAGAGCCGAGTGTCCCTGCTCACCGAGCAGGGACAGGCATCACGACTCTCGTCCACTGGTCCGGCCCCTCCGCATCAGCGGCGCCGCACCCTCACAGTTACTTACTTTCGAACGTGTGTTCGATTCTAGACCAAGAATCGCATCCTGACAAGGTTTCCACCGCAATAATTTATCGCCGTTGGACGCCTTCCCCAACGGCGATCTGCCGCAGCCGTCGGGAGCGGGATGACCGATCGACATCACCTCAGAGTGACCCGAGCGGCACGCTCAGCAATCCTCCGTCGTCCATCTGGGGCCGCGAAATGCCGTCCCGCCGCCGCGTTCGGACCCTCCCCCGTACTCTCACCCCATGCGAGTTCTCAGTGTGCTGAGCCTGAAGGGAGGCGTCGGCAAGACGTCGGTGACCTTGGGCCTGGCCAGTGCCGCTCACGCGCGCGGCCTTCGAACGCTCGTTATCGACCTCGACCCGCAGGCAAACAGCTCAGTGGTGCTCGACCCCCAGAAGGTGCAGTTCACCACCAACGACGTCCTCGCTGATGGGCGTTCAGGGGTCATGGCGCAGGCGATTGTGCCGAGCGGTTGGGGCGGGAACATCGACCTGGTCGCCAGCGAGCGCGCGCTCGAGCACCGCGCAGTCCCCGAAGGCGCCGGCAACGTACGCCTTCGGGTCACCATGCAAGGTGTCAACGGTTACGACCTGATCCTGATCGACACACCGCCCGCGCTCGGCGAGTTGACCCGCAATGCCCTCACCGCCAGCGACCTGGGTCTGGTGGTCACTGAGCCAAGTCTCTTCGCTCTCCAGGGGGCGCAACAAGCGCTGGACGCGATGGGTGTCGTGCGCGACACCAATCTAAGACTTCAGGTGGCCGGAATCGTCGTCAATCGGGTGCGACCGACCTCATCAGAACATCGTTACCGAATGGCCGAGCTCGCACTCGCCTACGGCGACCTGCTGTGGCAGCCACCGCTGCCAGATCGCGCGGTGCTCCAGCAGGCCTCCGGAGCGTGCACGCCCGTACACGCCTGGCGGACGCAGTCCGGACGCGAGGTCGCCCGCATCTTCGATACCTACCTCGACCTCGTACTGGCTCCGCAACTCGAACCCAAACCGCTCCGGCCGGTGTCATAGTGCACCCAGTAGTAGTGCATCCAGTAGTAGTGCACCCAGTAGTTGACCACCCAGGCGTTGAAGCAAGTGAAGACCGGACGGAGAGGAGTGAGCCATGAGTCGTCCCGAGCCACGCCCAGCGCTTCGGCGATCCGGGGACGGCGCCGTGCACCCAGCCGCGCCACGGGTGGCCGCCGAGGAACACATCCACCCGGCGCCGCACGCTCCGTCCGCTGCCACCAAGCAACCGAAGAAAAACAAGGGCGTCACACCCATCGATCGCGCCGACGACACGATCACGCGCGGGACGCTGGAAGCACGAACGGCAACCTTCGACGGCAAGCCCGTCGAGCTGACCGTCTTGATCCCCAAGGACTTGAGGAAACAAGTGCGGAAGACGGCAGAGAGGGCCGGTACGCCGATCGATTCGGTCGTGGTTGCGGCTCTCATTCAGTTCGTCGGTCGCACCTGACCGTCGAGGTCCTGAGCTGCACAACCAACACAACCAACACCCCTAACTCCCGACGACGCGCCGCTGACACCCAACACACAGCACAAACAACGCGCAGTCCTCAGAAGACGCCTTGATCCATCTCACGCAACAGGCCGTCGACAACTGAGCGCAGGTCGCCACCCGCAGCGTCGGCCGCCCTGCGCTGACGTTGATAGCTCGCGCCAATCTCCATCAGCTGTTCCACCTTCATCAGTTCGTCGGCGCAACCAAGTTCGCGGGCCGTCGGCTCAAGGTCTTCGGCGAGGTCGAGGATTGCTTCCTTGATCGGTTTGACGTTGTGTCCGAGGTCGTCGACGACGATCTCGGCATCGAGGCCGTAACGCGCCGCACGCCACTTGTTCTCACGCACCAACCACATTCGGGGCTGCGGCAGCGTGTAACCCTTGTCGAGTTGCCGGTCGAACGACTCCACCAGGGACTGCGCCATCGCAGCGATCACGGAGATCTCGTCGAGGGTGGGGATTCCGTCGCAGATTCGAATCTCGACCGTGCCGAAGTTCGGGTGTGGGCGGATGTCCCACCAGACTTCCCGGATGGACTCGATGGTCTTGGACGCGACAAGCGTGTCCATGTACTCCTCGAACGCATCCCACCCGGAGAGGGAGTACGGCAGCCCAGCCGTCGGTAGCCCATCGAACACCTTGCTTCGCGCCGAAGCCAGCCCGGTGTCCGAACCCATCCAGAACGGCGAGGACGCCGACAGCGCGAGGAAGTGCGGGATGTACATCATCAAGGCGTTGTTGATCGGTATCGCCTTTTCCGGTGCCCGAACACCGACGTGCACGTGAACGCCGAAGATCTGCAACCGACGCGCGAGCCACTGCATCTGCTCGACCAGCTGCGCGTACCGCGGATTCGGGCTGATCGTTTGGGTCGACCAGTCGGTGAAAGGGTGCGTGCCCGAGCACATGACGCCGAGGTTCCGCTTCGCGGCGGCCACCTGAACCTCTTTGAGCGTCCCAGCCAGGTCTTCTCGCGCCTCGGCAACTGTCGAGCAGATCCCGGTGATGATCTCGATGGTCGACTCAAGCAGTTCATGCTTGGCCTTGGGGTGCTCCTCGCCAGGCACCGGACTGATCTCGGTCAAGATGTCAGTGGCGCCACTCGTCAACTCACGAGTGTCATGGTCGATCAGCTCGAGCTCCCACTCGATACCAAGACTCGATCGCTCCGACGGCTGAAAGGGAATGTGCACGACCCCAGGCTAGAGCCGTTGGCCACACCGAGTCACTTAAAAGCGGCAGGCCAACCTCGGGCGACCCCTCAGCAGCCGTAGGGGCGTGACGGGAGTCCGTGCGCATCCCAGTCTTCGGTGCCGCGAGGTGAGGGCCGGTGGCCGTAGCCGTCCAGGGCCACCACTCGGACGACGGCCGTGGCGACCACGACAAGAAGCATGAGCAGACCGATGGACGCCCCGCTCTGGGCGACGGCGGAGACGAACTCTGACATGACAACCCTCCTTCGAAGGTCCCGGCAAAATATTGGACTATCCTGCCGGGAGAGATGTGAGCCAATTCTAGCGACACTGCTAAGGGTCCCAGGCATTGGCCCATTCAGATTTGTGCTATGACAATATAACCGACACACTGGCCCCATG
>JAJAYM010000283.1 GCA_027117675.1 Actinomycetes bacterium
CTCGAAAGTGAGCCGCAGCTGTGATCCCTTGGCGAGCGGGTACGGCTCGTCGTTGACCGTGACATCCTCACTGAGGAAGGTGCGACCGACGAGGTCAAGCTGATCAGGGTCGGCGGGTGCAGCGTCGTCGTTGGTGCCACAAGCGCCGAGGGTGAGCGCTGCGGCAACGATGATGCCAGGGACAACTCTGCTATGTGGTCTCATGCCCGGTTGGACTCGATCTTCCTGCTCGTGGTTCCTACGCTGTCCGGGTGAACGCGAATGTTCAGTCCAAGTGTGCCCTACCAGTAGCGTGGTGGATGTGAGCGACCGAACTCTCGACTGGCACGACCGATTCCGGTTCCCAACCGTGCGTTTTCCTGCCTGGTCGGCCACCGATCCCGATCTTCTTGTCTTCGTGAGCGATGAAGGCGGTTCGACCCAACTCTGGACGACGCACCTCAAGACGAGCGAACGCAGGGCCGTTACCGAGCAACGTGTCGGAGTCGAAGAGTTCGTCATGTCGCCCAGTGGTGATGCCGTTGCGTGGTGGAGCGACGACAGCGGCAACGGTAACGGCGCGTGGGTGGCCACCGAGATCGACAGTGGCGAGTCGCATGACCTGCTCACCGGGCTTGGTGAAGGGTGGAGCGAGGGGCTGGCGTGGTGCGGAGAGACTGTGGCAATCGCCCTCACAGATGGTGATGTGTACCGGCTCTACGTAGGAGCCGCTGAAGGGGCTGGCCGACTGGTGCACGAGTCGGCACAGCCGTTTGGACTTGGCCGGGAGTGGGAGACGACCCCTGGAGGGCTCTCAGCTGACGGCACTTTGCTGTGCCTGCGGCACAGTGACTCCGGGGACATGCTGCACTTCGGGCTCCGGGTCCTCGACGCTGCATCAGGGCAGGTGCACGGCGACCTCGTGGACGCGGGGCTCAGCCTCCGGGTCGCCTCCTGGTCTCCTGTTGCTGGCGACCAGCGCCTGGCGTTCATTCACGAGCGTGACGGTATCGACCGCCCTTCGGTGTGGCAGCACGTCGCCGGCACCCGCCGGGACTACCCGTGCGACCTGCCTGGCGAGATTGATGTCGCCGACTGGTACCCCGACGCCGACGCCTTGCTGGTCACGCATTGGCACGATGGTCGTTCGCAGCTCTATCGGCTCGATCTGGCGTCCGGGGAGTATGAGCTGGTGCATGACCCCGCCGGGTACATCTCGGCAGCTGCGGTGCGTCCGGACGGTGCGGTCTGGCTGCGCGATGAGGCCGGCGAGCGGGCGCCGAGCGTCCGCGACGTCACTGGCGCCGAGGTGCTCACTGTGCCTGGCACGGCACCCCCAGGGGCACCGCATCGGAGCATCCGATTCGAAGGGCCAACGGGAGAACCCACTCACATGATGGTGGCCACGCCTCACGGCGTCGGTCCTTTCCCGACTGTCATGTACGTCCACGGTGGACCAGAGTGGGCTGACCCCGACCTCTACGACCCATGGGCGTCAACGCTCGTCGACCACGGCGTCGCAGTCGCGAAGGTGAACTACCGGGGGTCGACCGGCTTCGGTGTCGCCTGGCGCACCGCCATCCATGACGGAAACATCGGCTTCCCCGAGGTGGCCGACGTGGTCGCCGGAGTGGGCTACCTGATCGATCTTGGGATCGCTGACCCACAGCGATGCGCCATCGAGGGCTGGTCGTGGGGCGGCTACATCGCGATGCTCGCTATCGGTCTGCACCCGGGCGCGTTCGTGGCAGCGATCGGAGGCATCCCGGTCTGCGACTCGGTCATGACACACGAGGACTGCTCACCTTCCCAACAGGCTTACGACCGCGCGATCATGGGCAGCAGTCCTTCAGAGGTCCCTGAGCGGTACGCAGAGCGGTCGCCGTCCACCTACCTGGACGCGGTGCGCACGCCCGTGCTGCTCATCGCCGGTGAGCACGACAGCGCCTGCCCGATCCGGCAGGTGCGGTACTACGCCGATGAGCTGCTGGCGCGGGGGCGCTCGGTGCAGCTGCACGTCTACGACGCAGGTCACCACGCCAACAGCGTCGACGAGAAGATCATTCAGGCTGAGCTGGAGCTGGAGTTTCTGTCAGTTCACGGGGTGATTCCTGACGCAAGATGATGCGATCAAGGTGACCTGGGTGCCAGACTGCGCCCATGGATCCACGTGAACAGGTGGAGCGCTACAGCGCCCACAACTACCACCCGCTCTCGGTCGTCATCACCCACGGTGAGGGGGCCTGGGTCACTGACACTGACGGTAAGCACTATCTCGACCTCCTGTCGGCCTACTCGGCGCTGAACTTCGGCCACCGGCACCCCCGGCTGATCGCTGCGGCCAAGGCGCAGATGGATCGGCTCACGCTGACCAGTCGGGCATTCCATAACGACCAGCTAGGAACCTTCGCCCAGGGCCTCTCCGAGCTCACCGGCAAAGAGATGGTTCTGCCGATGAACTCCGGCGCCGAGGCCGTTGAAACCGCGATCAAGACGGCGCGAAAGTGGGGCTACCTCGTCAAGGGTGTTCCTGCCGACACCGCGCGCATCGTGGTCGCCGATGGCAACTTCCACGGACGGACGACGACGATCGTCTCGTTCTCTACCGATCCCGACGCGCGCGACGACTTCGGTCCATTCACCCCTGGCTTCGACATTGCCGCCTACGGCGACGTCGACGCGCTACGCGCAGCGATTACGCCGAGCACCGTGGCTTTCCTGGTCGAGCCCATCCAGGGCGAGGCAGGAGTTCTCCTGCCACCC
>JAJAYM010000284.1 GCA_027117675.1 Actinomycetes bacterium
CTCGGCCCGGATATCCTCCGCACCACTTTGGTGGACGACATTGCCTTCGAGTCGCCGTTCGAGGGTCCCGTCGTCGACGCCATGGTCAAGTCGCTGTTGGAACAAGACCCGCAGGCCCGAGTGGTGCCCTACACCTTTAGTGGTGGGACAGATGCCAAGGCCTTCGCACAGTTAGGCATTCCTGGATATGGGTTCGCCCCGCTTCGCTTGCCGCCGTCGTTGCGCTTCTCTGAGCTGTTCCACGGCGTCGACGAACGGGTACCGGTGGACGCCCTGAAGTTCGGGGCGCGCGTGCTCGACCGGTTCCTCGATCTGGCCTGAGACTTCTCAGCGGGTAGCGAGGCGCAGCGTCAACGAGGGCTGCGCGATCCGAAATCGACGCCGACGTAGCCAGACCCGACAGCGCCCATCGAGGTAGCGGCGTACCCGCCACAACTCCCAGCGACCATATTCAGCGTGCTCGGTCAGCGCCTGACGAATCTCGGCTCGGCTCGCAGTGCGTGGGAAGTCGATACGCCAGGTCTCGAACTCAACGCCGCGCGAACTCACGTCTCCTCCGATGGAGTGACCGCCTTCTGGTTCCAACCGTGTTCGGGGTAGCTACGGGCCGGAGTCGATACCTCGTCGAGGGCGCTGACGATCTCCTCAGGAAGTTCAAGGCCCTCGGCACTGAGAGAGCCGAGAAGCTGCGCGGCGGTCCGGGCACCGACGATGGCTGCAATCACGCCCGGTCGATCTCGGACCCACGCGAGCGCAACCTCAAGGGGAGCGACCCCCAGCCCGCTGGCGGCAGTGACGACCGCGTCGACGATATGGCGGCTGCGGTCATCCATGAAAGGGCGCACGAAGTCGGTGAAGTGCTCGGACGCGGCTCGCGAGTCTGACGGTGTGCCTGTTCGGTACTTGCCAGTGAGCACACCACGGCCGAGCGGTGACCAAGCAAGGATGCCTGCTCCCGCCTCCATCAAGGCCGGAAGAACCTCGCGTTCGACGCCTCTCTGCAAGAGCGAGTACTCCATTTGGCTGGCCACCAATGGCGCTCGCCCAGGGAAGGCCTGCTGCCAGGCGCTCGCCCACGCTGTCTGCCACCCGCAGTAGTTGGATATGCCGACGTATCGCGCCTTCCCTGAGCGAACGGCTTCATCGGCGGCGGAGAGAGTCTCGTCAATGGGCGTCTGCGGATCCCACGCATGGAACTGCCAGAGGTCGACATAGTCCGTACCCAGTCGATTGAGCGACGCATCCAGGGATGCGAGCAGGTAGCCGCGGGACGCGTCGAACCGCCGGTCGGTGCCAGGGCGGCTCGCCGCTTTGGTGGCGATGACGACGTCATGACGCGGAACGACATCGTCGATGAATGTCCCCAGGATGCGCTCGGCGGCTCCGTCGACATAGACATCGGCTGTGTCGACCAGTGTTCCCCCGGCCTCGCAGAAGTGGCTGAGCTGGTCGCGGGCCTCGTGCTCATCGGTGTCGCGACCCCAGGTCATCGTGCCCAGACCCAGCCTCGAAACGCTGAGCCCGGCTGATCCCAGGTGTCGTTGCTCCATGCAGCGTGAGCCTAGCGATCACCAGTCGATAGAGTCCGACGCCATGCGGATCCACGGCAGAGTCACCTGTGGGCGCGTATGAGTTGGCTCGAGGCGATCCTGCTTGGCATTCTTCAGGGGCTCACCGAGTTCTTGCCCATCTCGAGCAGCGCACACCTGGCGATCTTCCCCCAGCTGTTCGGACGCCCCGATCCGGGCGCTTCCTTCACAGCCGTGACCCAGATCGGCACTGAACTGGCCGTCATCATCTACTTCGCCAAGGACATCTGGCGAATCCTGCGCACCTGGATGACTTCCCTGTGGACGCCATCGCTGCGTGGACACATCGATGCGCGCATGGGCTGGTACATCATCATCGGCACCCTGCCGATCGCTATCGCCGGAATCGCGCTTGAGGACACGATCCAAACGACCTTCCGCAACCTCTGGGTGATCGGCGCCAACCTGGTCATCTTTGGAATCATCCTCGGCATCGCGGACCGGATCGGCGCCAACGAGCGGCCCATCGAGCGGCTCAACCTCAAAGATGCGCTGCTGTACGGCGGCGCTCAGATGCTCGCCCTGGTTCCGGGTGTCTCGCGTTCCGGCGCGACGATCAGTATGGGCCTGGGCCTGGGGTACCGCCGCGAGGCTGCGACGCGCTACGCCTTCCTGCTGGCCATCCCTGCCGTTGTGGCGTCGGCGATCTTTCAGCTCCCTGATGTCAGTGCAGGTGCAGAACCAGGGATGGCCAAGACGCTGGTCGCGACCGTGGTCGCGTTCTTCGTCGGCTATGCCGTCATCGCTTGGCTGCTCCGCTATTTGAGAACGCGCTCATTTCTTCCCTTCGTCATCTATCGCATTGGGTTGGGCACCTTGGTGCTCGTGCTCTTGGCAGTCGGAGTCCTGGACGCCACAGTGCCAGCCTGACCGAGCGGACCGCCTGACTCGTGCCGCACTCGGCGCCCGCCTAGGGTGGAGTCGTGGCAACAGTTCTCTTGATCCGACATGGCCGCACGACGGCGAACTCGGCCGGCACACTGGCCGGATGGACGCCGGGTGTGTTCTTGGACGAGGTCGGCCAGGAACAAGTCGCTACCCTCGGTGCACGCATCGCAAGTGTGCCGCTTTCCGCAGTCGTGAGCAGCCCTCTCGAGCGTTGCCGGCAGACGACCACCGCAGTCCTCGGTGACCGCGACGTCCCGGCCCACCACGATGAAGACGTCGCAGAGGTTCGCTACGGAGACTGGACGGGTGAGTCGCTGAAGGTCCTAGCGAAGCAGCCGCTCTGGAAGGTCGTGCAACAGCACCCCAGTAACGCAACCTTTCCCGGCGATGGTGGCGAGAGCCTCGCGGGCATGCAAGCACGGGCGGTTGCTGCGGTGCGACGCTGGAACACCACCCTCGGAGCTGATGCCACCTACGCCGTTGTCTCCCATGGTGATGTGATCAAGGCTGTCTTGGCGGACGCCCTCGGCATGCACCTCGATCTCTTCCAACGAATCGTCGTCGACCCCGCATCGCTGAGCGTTGTCCAATACGGTGACACTCGCGCCTTCGTTGAGCGCACCAATGACTCCGGGGGAGACGTCTC
The DNA here is from genome assembly GCA_027117675.1 of Actinomycetes bacterium. Lineage (GTDB taxonomy): Bacteria > Actinomycetota > Actinomycetes > JAHEKZ01 > JAHEKZ01 > JAHEKZ01. The sequence continues at coordinate 3,124 of JAJAYM010000284.1, forward strand.
GTCCCTGCTTCCGCCCAAACGCCGACGAAAGTCGAGCAAGCGCGACGACGCTGCCGTTGGCGGCGGCGCGGGCCCAGGCCCACGGACCAGCAAGAAGCGATGACTCCGCGATGACTCTGCACAGCTACGTCGACCCGGCTCGTTTTGTGGCTGGCACCGTCGGCCCCCCCGGTCAGCGAACGTTCTTCATCCAGGCCACGGACGGTTCGCGCATAACCAGCGCAGCTCTTGAGAAGGAGCAAGTTCGGCTACTCGCCGAGCGCATGGACGGCATGCTCGATCTGGTTAACAGGCGGGCTGGCTAAGCGTCATCGATTCCCGTCGTCGTCCAACCATAAGACCGCGACGACGGGCCGCTCAACACCCCCGTCGAAGAAGACTTCCGGGTAGCTGTCCTGCGGATCGCGTGGGATGGCGAGTCCGACCGGGTGCTCGTCGAAGCGTCATCGGAGACGGCTGAGGACGATGACGAACTCAGCGGCGACGTCTTAGCCGTCCGCATCACCGGGTCTGCTGCCAGGGCGTTCGTGGCCCGCGCCGAGTCGGTGATAGCCGCCGGGCGGCCACCCTGCCCGTTCTGTGCGCTCCCGCTCGACCCCGACGGGCACATCTGCCCGCGGGCGAACGGCTACCGCAGGCGATGACGGCAAGCCTCGTAGAGCTAAGGGCTGGCGAGCTCGAGGTGGTCGGTCAGCTGATCGATGCGTCCAACGGCAGCCTGTTGTGCCGACTCATGTCACTCCGTCAGACCGTAGAAAGGGGGCTCCCGGACGACGAACCGAGCCCGTTGGTGATTTACAAGCCACGGGCGGGGGAGCGGCCGCTCTGGGACTATCCGGACGGCACCTTGAGTCAGCGTGAGGTCGCAGCGTACGTCGTCGCCGACTCGCTCGGATGGCCGATCGTGCCACCCACGGTGTGGCGCGAGGGTCCAGTTGGTCCTGGCATGGTGCAACGATGGGTGGAGGTCGACGAGACCGTAGATCTTGTGGCTCTGGTGCAGAGCGACCATGACGCACTGCGGCGTATCGCGGTCTTTGACGCCTTGATCAACAATGGCGACCGCAAGGGTGGGCATCTACTGCCCACTCCGGACGGGACGATTTGGGGCATCGACCACGGGGTTTCCTTCGCGGTCGAGAACAAGCTGCGAACCGTGTTGTGGCAGTGGCGAGGTCATCGCATCCCGGAGGCGCTGCTCCATGACATCGCCAGGTGGCTCGACCTGATGGCGTCCGGAAGTGACCTGGACGTTTTGCTGAGGGAACTCCTGGCGGCCGATGAGATGGCGGCGCTGGTGTCGAGGGGCCGGGAACTGTTCACCGATGGGCTGCACCCGCAGCCTTCACCTGAGTGGCCAGCGATCCCTTGGCCGCCCTTCTGATCGTCCCCGATAGGCTCACGCGTCGTGGAAACCTGGACGCAGCCCCCCGTGCCGTCTGTGCCGGGTGAGGGCCGTGTCCTCTCGCTGTACGACACGGCAACGGCGGATGTTCGCCGGACGGCCCCGGACGCGACAGCGCGCCTGTATGTCTGTGGCATCACCCCGTACGACGCCACACACCTCGGCCATGCTGCGACGTACGTTGCCTTCGACCTCGTTCAGCGGGTCTGGATGGATGCCGGTTATCGCGTCCACTACGTGCAGAACGTCACCGATGTCGATGACCCATTGCTTGAACGCGCCGTGGCGACGGGTCAGGACTGGAGCGACCTCGCCAGAGCCGAGACTGCCCTCTTCCGTGAGGACATGACCGCCCTTGGGGTGCTGCCGCCGCGGGAGTACATCGGAGCGGTTGAGTCCATCCCGCTGGTGGTGGACCGCATCGACCAACTGCTGGCGGCCGGAACTGCCTACCGTGTCGATGACGACATCTACTTCGCCACCGGCAACGATCCCGACTTCGGCTTCGTCAGTTCTTACGACCGCGAAACCATGCTCGCCCTTTTCGCCGAGCGTGGGGGAGACCCAGAGCGTCCCGGCAAACGGGACGCTCTCGACCCAGTGCTGTGGCAGGCCGAACGGCCCGGCGAGCCAGCCTGGGACACCCACTTCGGCCATGGGCGGCCCGGCTGGCACATCGAATGCACCGCGATCGCGCTGCACCATCTCGGCAACAGGTTCGACGTTCAAGGTGGTGGCAGCGATCTGATCTTTCCCCACCACGAGATGGGAACATCATTGGCGCACCTCTTGACCGACGACCGCCCCTTCGCCAAGCACTTCGTGCACGCGGGAATGGTTGGTCTTGGCGGTCAGAAGATGTCGAAGTCGAAGGGCAACTTGGTCTTCGTCTCGCGGCTGCGCGACGACGGCCACGAGCCGATGGCGATCCGACTCGCGCTCCTGGCCCACCACTACCGCAGCGACTGGGAGTGGACCGATGGCGACCTCAAGCAGGCAGAGGATCGGCTGCACCGCTGGACGTTCGCGGTGACCGCCGACCGTGGACCATCTGCTGGTCAGGTCGCAGAAGCGGTCAGGGCGGCGCTGGCGAATGACCTCGATGCCCCCGCAGCTCTGGCGGCTGTTGATGCGTGGGCCGAACAGGTCGCCGCCGGTGCCGGGGAGGACTCAGACGCCCCCAGCCAGCTGGCGGACGTGACACACGCGCTACTCGGCGTCGTCCTGCGCTAGTCGTCGTCGCGGCGCCGTAGGTACCGTTCGAACTCGCGCGCGATAGCGTCGCCGCTTGCCTCCGGAAGATCAGCGGTGTCGCGCGCCTCTTCGAGCGACTTGACGTACTCGGCTACCTCTTCGTCGTCATGCGCTAGTTCATCGACGCCGCGTTCCCAGGCGAGTGACTCTTCCTCGAGGTCACCGGGAGGCACCGAGATATCGAGCGCCTCCTCGACGGCCCGGAGCAGAGCGAGGGTCGCCTTCGGACAGGGGGACTGGGCCACGTAGTGAGGGACGGCAGCCCAGAACGAAAGGGTTTCGATGCCGGCTCGGGTGAATCCCTCGGTGAGTGCGCCGACGATGCCGGTGGGACCTTCGTAGCGGGTCAACTCAACACCCAGACGCTCAGCGATCGCTGGATCTGATGCCACTGACGTCACCGGAACTGGTCGGGTGTGCGGGGTATCGGCCAGCAGGCTTCCGATCGTGACCACGCGGTCGACATCGAGCTCGAAGGCGAGGCCGATGATTTCGCTGATGAAGGTTCGCCACCGCATGCTCGGTTCGATCCCGCGGACAATCACGAGGTCGGGTCCGTCCGGAACCTTCACCGCAAAGATGGAGGTAGTTGGCCAGGTGATCTCGCGAGCCCCTCGTTCGCCGACGGAAATGATCGGCCGATTCACTTGGAAGTCGTAGTAGTCCTCGGGGTCGACTTCGGCGAACCGGTGACCGGAGAATTCGCTCAGAACATGGTCGATGAGGCCGGTCGCCGCCTCAGCGGCGTCGTTCCACCCCTCAAAGGCGGCTACCAACACCGGCTGGTCGAGCGGCGGCAGCCCTTCGAACTCGATCATCGACCCCTCCTTGTGCGACGCCGTCAGCGTACGCCGAGCGGCGACGGGCGCTGAGAGCGCCGCACCGAGGGCACAGAGCTGCTGGCGGCGTCCGGTCGGTAAGGTCCGAGTCGATGAGCAACCAGCGGGGCGCTGCTGCGCACGAGGTGCTGGATGCGGTCCTGTTCGATATGGACGGCTTGCTCGTTGACACCGAGCCACAGTGGTTCGCTGCCGAGAGCGCGACGGTGGCCCAGCTCGGGAGGGACTGGGGTAAACAGCAGCAGATCGACCTGCTGGGCAGCAATCTGGAATACGCCGCCCGGTACATGGTCGACTACACCGGCAGTCGTCTCAGCACGTCCACGGTGATGCAGATGCTCCTGGAGAACATGACGCGGCAGCTGGTGGGCAACGTCACCTTCCGCCCCGGTGCCCTGAACCTGCTCGACGACCTCGTGGCCGCGGACGTCTCGCTGGCGCTCGTGACGTCGTCAGTGCGGGTTCACGTCGATGTCGTTCTCGAGCACCTACCGGCTCAGCCGTTCGCGCACCATGTCACTGCGGACGACGTCAGCAACCTCAAACCCCACCCTGAGC
>JAJAYM010000285.1 GCA_027117675.1 Actinomycetes bacterium
GACCTGACCGTTGGTCAGGTGCAATCCTCCGGACTTCTTCGTCAGGCTAAGCAGCTGGAAGACGTCCGGAAGACTGAAGGCATCAAGGGAACCTTCGAGCTTCACGTCAGGTCACGATCCTTCGACGACAGGAGTGGGCGTTGGCGATAGGTGCGGCCGGTCAGGACCAGGAGCTGCCGTCGGACGCCACAACAGCTGGCCGACGATCTTCTGTTTGGACCGGCGTGAGGTGCGGCAAACGGTCGGTGGACGATGTGTCACCGGTGTCATGGGTCTCACCGGTGGAGTGATCGCCGGCATCGGCGCTGGCCTGCGCCAGTTGCTGCGCCCGCTCGGGCTGTACCTGCTCGGGCTGCATCTGCACGGGCTGCATCTGGACCGGCTGGGCATAGACCGGCTGAACCTGGACCGGCTGAACCTCGGAGATCTGGACCGGCTGCATCGCGGCCGGCTCTTCGGGCGCGACCTGAACGAGTGGGGGCATTGGCTCAGCCTCGATACGGAGGGCGGAGCCGACTGCTGCTGCCGCCTGCTTGACCTCGAAGAGCATCAGGCCGACCTTGGCGCCAACCCGACCGACCGCGACCAGCACGGCTTCGTCGTCAGCGCTGATCAAGAAGACCGTGCCGTTGTCACCCTCGACGTAGACCTGAGAGAGATCGCCACGGCCCAGCCCCTGCGCAGCGCGTTCGCCAAGCGAGAGCAGGGCTGCTGACATCGCAGCGACCCGATCCTCGTCCATTCCAGCCGGCAGCGCCGACGCCATCGGTAGTCCATCGAAGGAGACGACCGCTGCAGCCTCGACATCTGGAGCTTGGCGCAGAAGCGCCCCAAGAACCTGGTCAAGCTGAACGGAACGTCCTGCGGCACCGCTGAGTGCGGCGGCGTAGGGATCTGACATGGTGCACCTCTCGCATCCGGCCGCGTCGCCGGCCGAGAGAGTCGACCGGACCTTAGAGGGTGCTTCGGCTGTGTTACTGCTCCGCTTGAGCGATATTCGCGGTACCCGGCGAGACGCTGGCCGCACCCGCCGAGCGAGCGTCCAGGGCAGCAGAACCGGCTGCGCGAAGCCGATCAACCGATGGCCTGTGTCCGGTCATCAGTTCGACCTGCTCAACGGCCTGCCGGACGAGAAGCTCCAACCCCCCAACCACGCCCCCTCCGCCGGCCGTCCACGAGGACGCCAGCGGGGTTGGCCACGGGTGGTACAGCACATCGACCAACAGCCCCGGACGCTCCGGAGGCGGGAAGTTCGCAGCAACGAGAGCCGGCACGGTGCTCACCACGATGTCGCTGGCCAGCGCATCGGCGGTTGGCGGCCACTCCCCTGGCTCGATGTCCACGCCCAGCGGATGGGCGAGCTCGCAAAGCTCGGCGACCGCCGCGGAGCTCCTGGCGAGAACGACGACACGCTGGACGCCGACCGACGCGAGCGCCGCAACCGCCGACCTGGCCGTCGCGCCGGTCCCGATGACGACCGCCCCAATGGCGGCGGCCCCGCTGGCGACGGTCCCGATAGCACCGGTAGAGCGCGATGGACCGACCAAGGCATCGGCAAGTATCGCGGTCAACCCGGTGATGTCGGTGTTGAAGCCACTTCGTACCGATCCATTCAGCAGCACAGTGTTCACGGCACGAACGGTCCTTGCCTGCGGGTCGACGTCGGTGAGCAGGCCGATCGCTGTCTCCTTCAGCGGCATCGTGAGTAAGAGCCCCGCCCACTCTGGCCCCAACGAGTCCAGAAGGTCGGGGAGATCTGCTGACGTCACATCTAGGGCTGAGTACTCCCAATCGAGGCCGAGCTCTGCGTAGGCCGTTCGGTGCAGCACCGGCGACAGCGAGTGGGCGATCGGGTGACCGAGGACGGCTGCCCGCTGAACCCGCCCCACCGTCACGGAACCTGGTCGTAGAAGTCGGCCTTGAACTGTAAAAACTCCTGGTAGTCCGAGGTGAACTGGGTCTCGTCGCTCTCCGGAGACACCGCGACGAAGTAGAGCCAGTCACCTTCAGGAGGCGCGATGGCGGCCAGCATCGCCGCTTCGCCCGGGGCGTTGATCGGCCCCGGCGGCAAACCCGGGTTCACATACGTGTTGTAGGGCGAGTCGACGTTGAGCTGATCGTCCTCGAGTGTCAGGTCATCGGCGTCTAGGGCGTAGTTGATCGTGGAGTCGAAGCCCAACGTCATCCCCAGCTCAAGGCGGTTGGCGACCACCCTGGACGCCTTCGGGAAGTCACGCTCGGCGACCTCGACCTGAACCAAGCTCGCCACTGTCAACGCCTCTCGTGGTGTGTATCCGGCAGCCGCGGCACCCTCGAGAAGTCCAACGTCGTCAGCGGCCTGCTCGTACCGGTTCACCATGGCCTTGAGAATCTGCGTTGCGGAGGTGTCGGGGTCGAAGGTGTAGGTGGCCGGAAAGAGAAACCCCTCAGCGCTCCCTTCGGCATAGACGGGGAGGCCGAGCGCGCGAGAATTCTGCAGCGCCCGCTCGAAGTCGCGCCGCGGAAGCTCACTTGCCGCAACGAGTCGGTCGACCGTGTCGGTGAGCCGAAGCCCCTCAGGGATCGCCACCTCAGTTTGCACGCGTGATGCCGGGTCGAGCAGGCGCTCCAAGGCGCCATCAGCCGACATTTGCGTGAGCATCGAGTAAAAACCTGGCTGAATCCCCAGCGAACGGTCGTCCGC
>JAJAYM010000286.1 GCA_027117675.1 Actinomycetes bacterium
ATTTTGACGCCCATGGCGACGGTCAGGTGCTGCACGCGGCCGCTTCCACACAGGCATGGCTCCGGGGAGCTCTCGGCATGGCAGCCGGGGAGGCATCTGAGAGGGTGCGGATCGCGCGCACCTCCAACGACCTGCTGGCTGCTCCAGTGGAAGCTCTGGTAGCCGGTCCATCCTCCGGCAGCCCAGCCCAGGATGCCCCCGGGCAGGAAGCTCCAGAGTCCGCTGGTCATCTCTCGTACGAGCACCTCCGGACGATTCACCGAACTGCCCGAGCTCTCCCCCCGTCCGCTCGCTCAACCGGTGTTGACGTTCTGACCGACCTGGGCACCCAGCTGGGCGTCGACGACCTGCGGAGTGCGGGACGCCACCTGCGCCATGTGGTCGATCCGGATGGTTCAGCTCGTCACGCCGAGGAAGACTTCGGTCGACGGTGGCTCAGCCTGGCGCCAATGCTCGACGGTATGCACTCGATCGATGGCGTGCTCGATGCCGAGACAGCAGCATCGCTGGCGGCGACGCTCGCACCGTTCCAGGTCCCGACCGGGCCCGACGACCTTCGTACATCAGACCAGCGACGCGCCGACGGACTCGCGGAGGTGGTAGCGATCGCCGTTCGCTCCGGAGAGTTGCCCACCTTGGCCGGAAGCACCACCGCCATGCAGGTCGAGGTTGACCTGGCGACTCTGACAGGCGCGCAACCCCACCCGGCGCGGATACCCGCCACCACAGGTGCGGATGTGTGGCTCACTCCCGTTGCCGCCGGCCGACTCGCCTGCGACGCCTCGGTGCGTCGACTCCTCGTCGACCCGGCCGGTATCCCGCTCGACCTCGGTCGCGAGGTGCGCGCCTTCACTGCGGCACAGCGGCGAGCGCTTGCCACCCGAGACGGCGGCTGTCGGTTCCCTGGCTGCAGTCGGCCGTCGGTACACACCGACGCACACCACCTGGTCCCCTGGGCTCATGGCGGGCAATCCGACCTCACCAATGGACTCTTGCTCTGCCGCCATCACCACCGGGCCGTCCACGAAGGAGGGTGGTCGATCCAGCCCGCGGACGCAGCCAGACAAGCGAACGGCACACTGACCTTCCATGGGCCCAGTGGTCAGCAACTCGCGTCGTCGCTGCCCGCCGCTCGAGCCGCGCCCGGCCCTTGAACGCCCGGCCCCCTGAAACCGCAGCCCCTGAAACCGCAGCCCACTGAAGCATTCCGTGCCACGATCGCTCTGTGTGCATTGATCCGGGGTCTGCATTGATCCGGGGTCTGCATTGATCACGGTCTCGACGTTGAGCGCGATGGCGACCGAACCTGCGCTGGCTGAGTCGCTGGTGGCTGAGTCGCTGGTGGCTGAGTTGACGCCGTTTCTCGGTGGACTCGTCGAGGCTGGCGCTGCCCTGGGCTGGATCGAGCCGCCACAGCCCAGTGAAATCGGCATTTTGGTGGCTGCCCTGATCGATGAGGCAAGCACTGCGGACGCTTCGATCGTGTTGGGTCGCGATGATGCGCAACTGATCGCGTTCGGATGCTGGCGCCGCTATCGGCGGCCTACGCATCGACCGCACGCCGACATCCCCTACCTCGCCGTTTCCCAGAACTACCGGGGCAGGGGAATCGGTGGTCGCGTTCTCGATCGCCTCCTCGCGTGCGCTCGCGAGCGAAGTATCGAACAGCTGACACTCGATGCGCGTGGCGACAACGACAGCGCGCACGCGCTGTGGCGGTCGCGGGGCTTTGTGGAGTACGGAAGGCTCGTCGATTTCGTTGCGGTCGGCGAAGGACGCTACGACAAGACCTTCTGGGTGCTCGACCTACGCAGCACTAAACGACCTTCTCCATAACCTCGTCGGAAACGTCGAAGTTAGCCCATACATTCGCTACGTCGTCGGAATCCTCGAGCGCCTCGATCATTCGGAAGACCTTGCCGGCACCGATCTCGTCAAGCGGTACAACGACACTGGGCACGAACGAGGCTTCAGCTGACTCGTAGTCGATCCCCGCCTGCTGTAGTGCTGTTCGAACGGCGACGAGATCAGTCGGCTCGCTGACGACCTCGAAGGTCTCCCCCAGGTCGTTGACCTCCTCGGCACCAGCATCCAGGACGGCGGTGAGCACCGCGTCCTCGGAGAGCCCGTCCGAAGGGACGAGCACGATGCCCTTGCGGGTGAAGAGATATGCCACCGACCCAGGGTCTGCCATCGATCCTCCGTTACGCGTCATTGCGACGCGGACTTCGGACGCCGCGCGGTTGCGGTTGTCGGTCAGGCATTCAACGAGAACAGCCACCCCGCTTGGGCCGTATCCCTCGTACATAATCGTCTGCCAGTCAGCTCCGCCAGCTTCGACACCCGAGCCGCGCTTGACGGCGCGGTCGATGTTGTCGTTGGGTACCGAGGTCTTCTTCGCCTTCTGAATGGCGTCGTAAAGCGTCGGGTTTCCGGCTAGGTCTCCGCCACCAGTACGCGCTGCAACCTCGATATTCTTGATCAGCTTGGCGAAGAGTTTGCCGCGCCTGGCGTCGACGACGGCCTTCTTGTGCTTGGTGGTGGCCCATTTGGAATGGCCAGACATTGCAGACTCCTCACTTGCTGCTCAGGCGTGCTGCCCAATTGTTACCCAGGCGTGCCGCCCAGCCGTGCTGCTCAGGCGGCCTCGCGGACCATCGCCACAAAGTACGCGTGGATCCGGTGGTCGCCGGTGAGCTCGGGGTGGAACGACGTGGCCAGCAATCGGCCCTGTCGAACCGCGACGACTCTACCGGCGGCCCGGCCGTAGGAAGGGTCCGACGTGACGCGGCCGAGGACATCCACCTCGCTTCCC
>JAJAYM010000287.1 GCA_027117675.1 Actinomycetes bacterium
GCCACGAAGGGTCCACCAGCTCAGCGAGTGGACGGGGGGTCATGGGGGATGAGCGTAGGGGCGCCAGCCCGGTTACGGTGACCCGCGTGACGTTCACGCTGGAGACGGTGCGCTACGACTCACATGACGCACACCTGTTGATCGAGGAACTGCAGGAGGAATACGTCATCCGCTACGGCGGCCGCGACGAGACTCCTGTCGACCCTGACGACTTCGCTCCTCCGAGAGGCACCTTCCTTCTCGCGTACCGCGATGGCGAGCTGGTCGGCTGCGCGGGAATCCGACGACGGTCCGATGATGACGTCGAGGTCAAGCGGATGTTCATCCGGCAGACGTACCGTGGACGCGGCTACTCGCGTGACCTCTTGGCGCTAGTCGAGGACGAGGCGCGCTCGATGGGATTCACCCGCATCATGATGGAGAGCGGGCTCGCCCAGCCTGAGGCGATGGGTCTCTACGAGTCGAGCGGTTACGAGCGCATCCCTGGCTTCGGGCACTACCGCGACGAACCGCAGAACCGCTGCTACGCCAAGTCGCTCTGATGCGGGACTGGTGCCGCGGCGAGGATCGCGCCCTGTCTGAGGGGGGCTGAGGTGGCGGTAGCGGGCCAAACGTGGCGTTCGGCCGCCACCTTTGTGCACGATGACCACGTCACCTGATCATCGTGCACGAAGGGGGCGGGTGATGCGGGCACCCGGGGTCGCTACGAGGGCTAGCCCCGGAATTGGCGATGTGGGGGCCCGAGATCTGGGGCTAACTCTCGTAGCGAGGAGCACGGCAGGGGGAACTGTGCGGAGGGTGAGGGATTTGAACCCCCGGATGCTTTCGCATCGCTCGCTTTCAAGGCGAGTGCATTCGGCCGCTCTGCCAACCCTCCCGGGGTAACCATTCTGCCGTACCGGCCGCAACGTCCCGCAACGTGTGAGATAGCGGTAGCCCCGGCTACCGCGCGCTCACACGCTACGAGGGGTGGGAGGCCGCGGCGAGGCGCTCGAAGCCCTCGGCAAGGGTCACAGCCGGGGCCCACTGCAGCCGCTCCTGAGTATGGCGCTGGTCGAACCAGTGCGCGGTCGACAGCTGCTCGGCGAGGAAGCGGGTCATCGGCGGTTCGCCGTCGCGGCCGAACGCCGACCAGGCCCGCTCGACGACGACGCCCACGCCGGACGCGACAATCCTCGGCACCGACCGCGTCGGCTCCGGCACACCGGTTGCCCGGCAGATTCGGGTGAGCAACTCGGCGACCGTGCGTGGCTCACCGTTGCTCACCACGAACACTTCGCCGCTCACGTCGTGCACGCGATCGAGCGCCGCCACTAGCGCGTCAGCCGCATTGTCGAGGTAGGTCGTGTCGATCAGTGCGGTACCACCGTTGATCAGCACGAGCCGTCCGGACGCCGCTCGCTCGACGACGCGTCCGATCAGCTGCGTGTCGCCTGGACCCCACACCAGGTGCGGCCGCACCGCGACCACGGCCAGCGAGTCGTCGACAGCGCCCAGCACCAGCCGTTCAGCCATCGCCTTGCTGCGCGCATAGTGACCGTGAGCGCGCTTCGGGTCGGCGGCGTCGGCGTCAGCGCCGACCAAAGGTTCACCGAAGTGAGCCACCGACGGTGACGACACATGCACGAGGCGCGAGACGCCGTGCGCACGTGCCGCGTCCAAAACGTTCTGTGTGCCGCTCACGTTGACTGACTCGAACGCATCCCAATCGCCGACAACAGACACCCGGGCCGCGAGGTGCACGACAGCGTCGGCACCCTCGACCGCTGACGAAACCGCCGCAGCGTCCCGGATGTCTCCGCGCACCTGCTTCCAAGAACCAGCGGCTACACCACGCTGCATCGTGACGACTTCGTCGCCACGGTCGTTCAGTTGTTGCGCCACGACCCTTCCGAGCAGACTCGTTCCGCCGGTGACGAGCACCCTCACGGGCCCGACCCTCGGCCCGCGAGCACCTCCGCCGCCATCGCGGAGACCTGGAGGCGGTCAATCTTGGAGTTGTGCCGGATGTCGACGGGTAATGCGTCAACGACAAGTGCCGCGGCGAAGTCGATCCCCGCGGCAAGCCGGAGCGAGTCGACGAGCTCAATCGAGGCAACCCCCTCCGGTTGTAGCGGAGCTTCGACCACAGCAACCACCACCTGGCGTCCGGCCGGACCAACGCCAACGACGGCAGCGAGTCGCACAGGGTCAAGACGCTCGAGCCGTTGCTCGGGCCCCACCGGCGTCACTACCCCCGCCGGTGTCGTGATGATGTGCGCCACCCGACCCTCAACCCAGAGGCGACCATCGACGTCGAGGTGGCCGATGTCACCGGTTCGGTGCCACCCATGGTCACGCGCACTGTCGCGCTGCGTGGCCCACAGTTGGTCGTAGTGATCTTTGACGTGCGGTCCACGAACACAGATCTCGCCCGTGACATCGGGAGAGTCGGTGAGCGGCTCAGTGGCGCCGCCGGCAGGGTCGAGTGGGCTGATCGCGACCTGCACGCCCGAGACGGGGCGACCGACGAGCACGCCGTTTCCACGCCCCCCGACCTCAAGTTCTTCGAGAGTGACATCAGCCACCGGCAGTGCCTCGGTCATTCCATACGGCGTGTGCGCCGCACAACCGCCCAGCACGTGGGACGCCGCCCGGAGCGTCTCGCGGGACACCGGTGCACCAGCCGACAGCAGCAGCCGCACCCGCTCGCAGCGCGCACGCTGTGCTTGGTCGAGCGTTGACGCGGTGCGCACGATGTTGCGCAGTGCGGCGGGCGCTGCGAAGACAAGGGACGCATCGATCGCCGCCACGGCGTCAGCTAGCGCCCGCGACGTCAGGGTTCCTGGCTTGGTGACGTCCATGTTGGGAACCACTGACGCGATCCCCAATGCTGGACCGAATAGCGCGAACGGCGCGAATGCTGCAACGAGCCGGTCATCGGCTCGGATGCCGAAAGTGTCGCGAACGATGTCGCGTTGCGCTTCGAGCTGCGCGTGACGGTAGACGACACCCTTGGCCGGCCCGGTGGCCCCCGAGGTGAAGAGCACCGCAGCCTCGGCGGTGACCGGAGGCGTCGATGACGTCGGCAGCTGGCGTCCGATCTGGGCCAGCTCGACCACGGTGTAGTCGACACCTAGGGCGCGCCGCAGGCCCGGTGCAAAACCGCCGACCGAGATGTACGTGCCCTGCAGCCCCATGGCCTTGGCGGCGCTCAGGCCGCGAGCGATGCCGATGACGTGCTGCACGTCGGCGCCACGCAGCGCGCGCCGCAGACCAGGCAGCCCGAGCCCGGCGTCAGCGATCACCGGGACGGCCCCGGCGCGCCAGGTCGCGTAGAGGACGGCGGTGAGGTCGGCACCGGGAGGCACGAGAAGTGCCACCCGATCCTGGGGGCCGACGCCGATGGCCGTCAGGCCCGCTGACACATCACCTACGGTCGACGACAACTGCTTCCAGGTGATGGTCCTGGCTGGTCCGCGACGTCCCATCTCAACAACGGCTGCGGCGTTGTCGTCGGCTCGGTTCTCGAGCGCCGCCCAGAGCGTGCGTCGCTCTGCCGATGTGGTGGGCAGCAGCGCAGGCTGTGCACGCAGTTCGCGGGTGCGGCCCGCTGCAAGGTCGTCGGCAAAGTGTCGCACCGTCGCTGCAACCGGAGCGTCCTCGACGACCAGGTGTCCGGCACCTTCGAAGCGATGTGTCTGGGCGTGTGGCATGCGTCGCTGCAAGTCGCGCAGGTAGCGGTCGGCGAAGACCGGGTCTCGGGGCCCCCAGATCAGCAGCGTAGGAACGTCGCGAAGTGCCGTGAGACCGTCAGCGACCGTGTCCAGGGTGGTGCGGCTTGGGTGGTCGTTCTCGAGTGGGATGTCGGCGACAAAGTCGGCGATCGACTGACGTTGTGATGCCGACCGGTACGGCGCGCGGTAGGCGTCTGCGACATCGCGGGGCAACCCCGGGTGCGCAAGCCGGAGAGTGCCGTCGAGAAAGGCGCGCGTGCGTTGGGTGACGGTGCGCAGCAGTCGACCGTTACGCGCAGCAGAGATGAGTGCGGGAACGTGTGTGTCGTCCGACTGACTGACCGCAGTGTTGAGCAGCACGATCCCGCTCACAAGGTCGTGATGACGTTCAGCCCAACCGAGCGAGATCGGGCCGCCCCAGTCGTGTGCAACGACGAGCACCGGTCCCTGGATGTCGAGCGCGTCGGTGAGCGCACTCAACTCGTCGATCCGGTCAGCAAGTGTGTGAAAGCGCTCAGTGCGTTCGCTGAAGCCCATGCCGAGGTGGTCGGGTGCGATCACCCGCCAGGTATCCGAGAGCTCAGAGATCACCGACCGGAAGGTGTACGACCACGTGGGGTTTCCGTGCACGCAAAGGACAGTTCCCAGCGGTTCAGGCGGCGCGGCGTCGAGGACGTGCCACTGTCGTTGCACGCCAGCGGCGTCTGGGGCCGAGACGACCTGTGACCAGTCAGGGTCGAGGCCCGGTAGATCGGCAGGGGGGAGGGACGCCGTCGTCACCAGAGGATTTCGCAGAAGGCGGTGTTGAGCCCTGACCCGATGCCCATGCAGAGAACGCGCTCGCCGGACATGAGGCCGTCGACCTCGTGCGCGAGGGTGAACGGCACCGAAGCGGGACCGATGTTTCCGAAGAACGGGAACGACAAGGGGACCTTCTTTTGGTCGATGCCGAGCCGCTCGCAGAGTGCGCTGGTGTGGACCCGCGAAACCTGGTGGATGATGAATCGGTCGACGTCGGCCCAGTCGAAGTCGCCGGTTTTCCACGCTGCTTCGGCTAGGTCGAGCCCGGCGTCCATGAGGCCTCGGGCATCGGTGTGCATCTGCTCCATGTCGCCGACACAGAGTTCGTGGTGTTCGGTGCCGGCGCGTGACACGCCGCCGATCACTCGGTGGCCTTCGCTATGCAAGTCGCTGCGTCCGAGAACCATCGCCGCTGCACCAGACCCGAGCGTCAGCGTTGCGAACTCACTGAAGAAGTCTGCGGTGGTTGCGTCCCGCGCGCAGAGCCGACGGATGGTGTTCTCTTGGACCTTCTGCGCGTCCTCACCGTTGACGATGAGCGCGTAGTCGATGTGTCCAGCGTCGATCATCGTGGCGGCGATATGAATGCCGTTGACGAAGCCAAGGCAGGCATTGGCCAGGTCGAAGTTCATGGCTGACGGTGGCAGCCCGAGTTTGTGGTGGATGCCAACGGCCGTCGATGGTTCAAGGTGGGCCCGCGAGACCGAAGAGTTGATCATCAACCCGATCTGCGACGGGTCGACGCCGGATTGAGCGATCGCTTTGGCCCCGGCCATCGCGGCGCCGTCCGCGAAGGTCATGCCCTCCGACCACCAACGGCGTTCGTGGATGCCTGCGAGTCCCTCGAGTAGTCCAGGGCGCGCGCCGAGGCGCTCGTAGGCAGGTGCCAGCTGTTCGTCGAGCTCGATTGAGGTGACCACGACCGGAGCTTCGATCGCCACAACGGACAGCACAGACGTGCTCGCGTGGCGGAAGGTGGAGTTGCCGTCCATCGATTCCTCTCTCGGTAACCGCGAAAGTCTCCCATGCGGGGCCGAGAAGATCCGAATTTGGGCCTTCCGTGGCGCGGAACCGCTAGAGATCGACCACTGCGCCCGCGCCGTGACGTCGGGCGGCACCGGTGGCTTCGCGCCGTCCATCGGGATGCCGGCGCCCTGCGGTGACTCCACCGAAGTACATGCTGCCCCTGCTCCATCGATTGACCGGGCCCAGCGGCGCCAGCTCGGCGGCCCCCACGTCGGCGCCGTCCGGCTCGAGCTGGCTGGTGGTGCCGTCGAAGTGAACGCGCGGTGCCGCCACGGCTTGCGCGAGTGGCATCCCAGCCACCAAGTGTGTGACGGTTTGCAGCAGCGCGCTGCGGATGCGCTCGCTGCCTCCGCTACCGATCGCCACCACCGAGCCGTCGGTGAGATCGAGCAGGCTGGGCGCCATCATCGACGCCACCCTGGTGCCGGGTTCGGCGCCGTGGAAGCCGTCAGGGTGCAGGTCCGCCTCCCCCATCATGTTGTTGAGCTGGACCCCCGTTCGGGGAACGAGGACGCCCGAGCACGAGCCGTTGGATGTGGTCATCGACGCCACCATCCCGTCGGCGTCGATCACGCTTACGTGTGTGGTGCCCTTCGTGGAGGATGGCGTGTTCGTGGCTTGGGTCTTTTGAGCCTGGGTGGCGTGGTGCAGCGCCTCGACCAGGGCGCGGGCCGGGGGCGCCGAAGTGCGCTGATCGGCGTCGAGTTCGCGAAGCGCGGCGCAGACGATCGACCCCCCGAGCGATGGGGGTGGGTTCGTTGTCAGACGGGCACCTCGAAACTCGATCTGTTGGGGCTTGCGTGCGTGTACGCGATAACTGGCCAAGTCGTCGTGGGTCAGCAGCCCTCCGCCGGACGCCATCGCGGCCAACAGACTCACTGTCTGGGGGAGTTCTGCCCAGCTACGCGGACCCACTGCGCCGAGGTGATGGAGGAATGCGCCGTAGTCGGGGTTGGCGAGCGAGTCGCCAGCCTTCGGTGGCGACCCGTTGACCAGAAAGGTGTGCGCCGCCTCTGGCGTGAGCGCGAGGATGGACTTCAGCAGGTGCAGCACCTCGGCCTGGGTGGGGCTCAAGACGACGCCGCTAAGGGCGAGGGCTCTGGCTGGCTCGACCACGTCCGCGAGTGTCAGCCGGCCAAGACGCCTGTGCGCGGTGAGGTAACCGTTCAGGACGCCGGGGACAGCGACCGAACCGTAGCCTGCGTGAAACACCTGTTCGGCATCGGAGAACACGACCGTGACGGGGGTAAAGTGCGGCGTCAAGGCCCCGGGGTCGAGTCCGCGGCCGGGGGTATCGACGAAGAAGTCGATCAGCTCGGTCTGACCGGTGGGACGTCGAAGGAGCAGAAAGCCGCCTCCGCCCAAACTGGTCAGACCCGGCTCGGCGACTGCGGCGGCGAATCCAGCCCCGATCGCGGCATCGACGGCGTTTCCGCCGGCGCGGAGTACGGCGACGGCGGCATCGAGGCTTTGCCTGTCGCCCGCGGCGACGGCCGCCTGCCCACCCATAGGCGGAGCGTAGTCACAGAGGCGGGCCGTTACACAGCGTCACCCAGTTGGCCCACCGTCCAATGACTAACTCGGTCGGATCAAGAAACGCCCGGTGGCTGCCGACACAACTGGTGTCTTGCCCGGACTACCTGCGGGTGCGCCCTCGTTGGCGCGCATCGCTGACGGTTGCTGGCGTGATGACGGGGCGCTTCTAGAAGTCGGAAAGGTGTGATGGACAACCCGCAGCAGTTGGCGCGCACCGGGGCTTTGGCGGCATGGGTCAATGCCGGCTTGGGCCTGGTGCTGACCCTGCTCATCAGCGTCGCTGACGACTCAGTGCCGGTGTTGCTGGTGTCGGCACTGGTCTGGTGCCTGCTGGGGTTCGTCTTTGCCGCGTTCGTCACGGTGCTGGCGCGACGCGTCGCCAGTCAACAGCTTGAGCTCGGCAACCGCCGGTTGGCCCATGCTTTGATCACGACTGAGATGGTGTGGGTCGCCGGGCTGGTCGCCCTCACCGGCGGGCTGCGGAGCCCGGTTTGGATCTTGTTCGTCACGGTGGCGGTCTTTGTCGCCGATGTTGTCGAACGCAAGGGCCTGGCCACCTTCACCCTGCTGGCGCTCGCCATGCTGTTCGCTGCGTCCTTGGCCTCTGGGACTTTGAGCCTGCAGGTGCTTCCTTGGTTGGTGGCGGCTGCGGCGATCATTCCGCTGACGGTGGGATTCGACGAGATGCTCAAGTCCGGAATACATGAGGGACACAACAGTCGCCTGCAACGAAGTGTCGAAGAGCTCTCGGTCTCGTTGGGGTTGGCCGCCGAAGGCGATCTCGCAGTTGCCATCCCGACGCCCCACGGCGACGACGTCGCTCTGCACTCGTTGGCGATCAACATTGACGAGACACTCGTTTCGCTGCGCATGCTGGTCGACCGGGTACGTGACGGCGGCGAGCGGATCTCTGAGAGTGCGCAAGAGCTGCAGTCAGCTGCCGAGCTGCAGGCGTCCGCCTCGTCGAAGCAATCTGGCGCGGTGACCGAGTCGACAGTGACGTTGCAACAACTTGCTGACATGGCCGAGACGATTGCAGCGTCGAGCGCTGAAGTCGTAGACCAGGCCGCCTTGACCTTCCGGTTCGCTGAGGAGGGCCAGGAGGCTGTCACCAACGCCGTCGTCGCGATTGACGCGATCGCGCATCGCTCTCGATTGGTGGCCGAGCGCACCGCGGCGTTGGCCGACAAGTCAGGTGAGATCGGGCGCATCCTCGATGTCATTGACGAAATGGCGAACCAGACCAACCTTCTCGCACTGAATGCCGCGATCGAAGCCGCGCGTGCCGGTGAACACGGCCGCGGGTTTGCCGTTGTTGCTGCAGAGGTGCGAAAGCTTGCCGAGCGCGCGCAGGCGTCTACCAAGCAGATCCAGACGATTGTCTCGGAGATCCAGGCCGAGATGCGGGCAACGACTGCGGCCACGGCAGAAGGCGCCGAAGAGGTGCTCAACGGTGTCGCGTTGGCGCGCGACGTCGTCACGGTGCTGGAACGGATCTCCGAAGTCGCTGACGAGACAACAACAGCGGCTCGCGAGATCTCGAACGCGAGCGCCCAACAGCGAACCGCGTCGGCAGAGGTCGCATCAGCGATGAACGACGTTGTCGGTGTGTCCGAGCAGACGGCCACTGGGTCACGCGAGGCCGCGCATGCCGCTGCGTCGCTGACCTCGCTGGCCGACGACCTCAGAGAGTCCATCGCCCGCTTCCGCATCTAGCTCAGCATCCCTTCAGGGACCCCTCACCCCCAAGCCCGCCTGCTCCCTGGGGGCCACTTTTTGCCGCCGACTGTGCTGGCTGAGAAGGTGGTGGCGTGCAGATACCGATCGCCGCGCCCAGCCTTCGGGAAGCCGCGCGAACGTGGGGCTACGTGGGCGTCAACAGTTTCGGCGGCCCGGCTGGACAGATCGCCGTTATGCATAGGGTCGTCGTCGACGAGCGCAAGTGGGTCGACGAGAAGCGCTACCTGCACGCCCTCAACTTCTGCATGGTGCTTCCCGGCCCGGAGGCTCTGCAGCTTGCCGTGTACCTCGGTTGGGTCCTGAACGGGGTAGCCGGGGCGTTGGTGGCCGGAATCTTGTTCGTACTCCCCGGTCTTGCGGTGATGGCGGTGCTCGCGGCCGGTTACGCGTCGTTTGGTGACATTGGCTGGATCTCGGCGATTCTGTTCGGAATCTCGACCGCGGTGATCGCGATCGTGGTTCAGGCGGTCGTCCGCGTGGGACGCCGCTCACTGCGGACGCCGGCCCTCGTTGCACTGGCCGTGGCTGCCTTCGTCGCCCTTGCGTTCTTCAACATTCTGTTTCCCTTCGTGGTGATTGCTGCACTGGCGATTGGCTGGGTGGTTGGACGCCGTTCGCCGGACGCACTGAGCGTCCGAGTTGATAAGGGCGCCGACGTCGACCAGGTATCGAAGTCGGCGGCCCGCTCAGCGCGTCGCGCTGGGTATGCCGCACTCGTCCTGTGGGCCGTACCCCTGCTTCTCCTCATGGCCGCACTCGGCATGGAGAACGTGTTCAGCCAACAGGCGTGGCTCTTCGCCAAGACGGCTGTCCTCTCCTTCGGTGGCGCCTATGCGGCGCTCTCCTATGTGTCCCAGCAAGCCGTGGTGAACTACGAGTGGCTCGAGCCCCGCGACATGGTGGCCGGCCTCGGGCTGGCCGAGACGACGCCAGGCCCCCTCGTTCTCGTCATGACGTTCGTGGGATACGTCGGTGCATTCAGATCCGCAGACGAGCTGGGCATGCCGGCGGTCGCGGCCGGCTTGATCGGATTCGTGATCGCCGCGTGGGCGACCTTTTTGCCCTCGTTCGGATTCGTGCTCATCGGAGCTCCATCGGTGGAACGGCTGCGCCACAACCCACGGATCGCCGGCGCCCTGGCGGCGGTGACGGCCGCTGTGGTGGGGGTCATCGCCGACCTAGCGCTGTGGTTCTCGCTCAACGTTCTCTTTGGAGAGCTGTCCGAGGAGACCTGGGGGCCGGTCACCGTCGATGTGCCAACGACCGGCTCGTTGGACGTCTGGGCGCTGGCCCTCACCGTGGCGTGCCTGGTGCTCGTTCTCGGTGTGAAATGGGGGCTGCTGCGCGTCCTTGTCTTTGCGGCTACCGCCGGTCTCATCCTCTCGGCGATCGGCGCCCATCCGTAACGATCTTGGTCAAAGCCCTCGCGCCGGTGGCCGGACCTTCCTAGGCTCAGCGTGTGACGGAGCGCCTGATCGCCCCCAGCACCCTGGGTGCCCGCGCCGTCTACCAGGTGGCGGTTGATCGCCTTCGTTCGCAATACCGCGCGTTGAGCGAGGACGAGCCGGTCCGGTTGGCGAAGAAGACGTCGAACCTGTTCCGGATGCGCGACGCCAACAGAGCGCAGGGCCTGGACGTCTCGGCCTTCTCCGGAGTCATCGAGGTCGACCCCGTCAACCGCACGGCAGACGTGCTCGGCATGACCACCTACGAGGACCTCGTCGACGCGACGCTTCGTCACGGGCTCATGCCCATGGTCGTTCCGGAGCTCAAGACCATCACCCTGGGCGGTGCCGTCACCGGCTTGGGAATCGAGTCGACGTCCTTCCGTCACGGTTGCCCGCACGAATCCGTCATCGACTTCGATGTACTCACCGGCGACGGACGCGTGCTCACCGTGACGCCGAATGGTCCGCACGCAGACCTCTTCACCGGATTCCCAAACTCGTACGGCACCCTCGGCTACGCGCTCCGCCTGCGGATCGAACTTGCGCCAGTGAAACCCTTTGTCGCACTCGAGCACTACCCAGTCCAGTCCGCACAGGACGCTGCCTCGACGATCCGCGAGGTTACCCAGACGCGAGCGCACCGTGGACGCCCCGTCGACTTCCTCGACGGAGTGGTGTTCAGTCACGACCGCATCATCATCACCGTCGGCCGGTTCGTTGACGAAGCACCGTACCTGTCCGACTACACCAGGGCGAAGATCTACTACAAGTCCTTGGAGCAGCGCAGCAGCGACTACCTCACCATTCGCGACTACCTGTGGCGCTGGGACACCGACTGGTTCTGGTGCTCGAGGGCGCTCGGCGTGCAACATCGGATGGTCCGCCCCTTCCTGCCGCGCCGCCTGTTGCGCAGCGACGTCTACTGGAAGATGGTGGGCTTCGAGCGTCGCCACGGTTGGAAGTCAGGGTGGGACGCCAAGCGCGGGCTGGCACCTCGTGAGGCAGTGATCCAGGACGTTGAGGTGCCGGTCGACCGTCTCGCCGAGTTTCTCGCGTTCTTTCACGAAGAAATCGGCATCGCGCCACTGTGGCTCTGTCCACTACGGCAGCGCAACCCTGATGTGACCTGGGACCTGTACGCACTCGACGCCTCGACGACTTATGTGAATCTCGGCTTCTGGTCATCAGTGGAGACGAAGCCGGCACAGCGCGAGGGTCACCACAACCGAAGGATCGAAGAGGTGGTGGCCGAGCTCGGCGGACGAAAGTCGCTGTACTCGTCGTCGTACTACGAACCGGACAACTTCTGGAGCGTCTACAACGGTGCGCAGTACGCGCTGCTGAAGAAGCAGTACGACCCTCGGGGTCGGCTTCTTGATCTGTATGACAAGAGTGTGCGGGGGCGTTGAGGAGGAGGAACTATGGCGACGTCGATTGCCACAGCCTTTGGTCGCGTGCTGGGAGAACGCCGTGGCCTCAGGTTGACGGCCTATGACGGCAGCACCTTCGGCGCCGCGGCCGCCGACGTCACGCTCTCCATTCGCTCACCGGAGGCCGTCCAGTACCTCGCGACAGCGCCAGGTGACCTCGGGCTCGCTCGCGCCTTCGTCAGCGGATCCTTGGTTGTCGAGGAAAACTTGCACCGCGGGCTGACCCTTCTCGTCTTGGACGGCGCCCAAGACTCGACGACCCGCGACAAGCTGCAGGTGCTTCGCGAGCTGGGCGGATGGGTGCTGCGCCGCCCACCACTGCCACCCGAGGAGGTGACCCCTCCGTGGCGTCGTGGGCTGCGTCATAGCAAGGAGCGGGATGCCAACGCGATCGCGCATCACTACGACGTGTCGAACCGTTTCTACGAGATGGTTCTTGGGCCCTCGATGACGTACACGTGCGCCCTCTACCCGGACGCCGGCGCATCGCTGGAGACGGCTCAGACCGC
>JAJAYM010000288.1 GCA_027117675.1 Actinomycetes bacterium
CACCTCATGCCGTAGCGAAATCTTCGCGGCGATCAACAGTTCGTCTGGCCCGATGAAGAGCGTCTTTAGGTGAATGACGCGATCGATGTCCCCAACCGCCAACATCGCAGCGCTGATCGCTGCGACGTCGCCTGGCGAGCCCCCCTCGCCGAGGAGCAGGCTCTTGGTCTCAGAACCCAGGACGCCGGCGATCACGATCAGCAGGGCACCGATCGCGATTGTGCCTAGCCCATCCCACATCGACTCCCCGGTGACCGCCGCTAGACCGACGCCCACCAGAGCGAGGACGAGACCGACCAAGGCTCCGGTGTCTTCGAGGAGAACGACGGGCAGTTCTGGAGCCTTAGATCGCCGGACGAACTGCACCCACGTCTGGCCGTGCCGCACCTTGTTCGACTCGACAACAGCGGTGCGCAGCGAGAACGACTCCAGGACGATCGCAACCAGCAGTACCACGATCGGAACCATCACATTCGTCAGCTCTTCGGGGTGACGAAGCTTGTGCACGCCCTCATACAGCGAGAACAATCCTGCGACACTGAACAGCACGATCGACACGACGAACGCGTAAAGGTAACGCTCTCGGCCGTAGCCAAAGGGATGCTCAGGTGTTGCTGACCGGCGCGAGCGTCGCCCTCCCAGCAACAGCAACAACTGGTTTCCCGAGTCGGCCAACGAGTGCACCGACTCAGCGAGCATGGACGACGACCCGGATACCAAAAAGGCGAAGAACTTGGTGACCGCAATGCCGAGGTTGGCCAGCAAGGCGGCGAGGATCGCCTTTGTTCCGGCTTCGGTGCTCAGGAGCGGGCCGCCCTCTCTTGGAGTCGGGCTTTCAGCACCTCGATCGGCGGGATCGGTGTCGGATCGACACCACCCAGTAGTCCGAGATACACGCTGGCGAAGTCGCCGATGGCGCAGAGGCTGGCCATCCGCTCCAGCGGGTGCTCACCAACTGCGACCAACCGGCTGACCGGGACGCCGGACTCCGCTGCCAGCAGTTCGGCCTCATCGGCGGCGATGGCGACCTGCCACTGCTCGACGGTGTCGCGGAGTAGCACCAGCCGGATCGGCAGACCGGACGACGTCGGCGCGCTGAACGTCACCACCTGGTTGTGCAACGCTTCTGGGAGCACCCCGTTGACCGCCGGATACTTGGCATTCTCGGCAAGTTGGCACAGCAGTCGGTAGGCGGCGATCCCCGCGAGATCGCTGCTGCCCCAGATCATCGGCAGGGTGCCGACCAGCTCGGTCGCCAACTGCTTGGCCGGGTTCTGCGCGCACGGGATGGTCGGCGCGCACTGATCGGCCAGACCGTCGAGCAGCTCAGCGACGGCTTGCAGACGTGCGGGCTCGGCGTCAACAACGCCCAACGCGTCCGCCGCGACTAGCAGCGGCACCGACAAGGCCCAGAGGTTGGCTCGGGGGGGACGGCCGGGAGGAACCGGCACCCAGGGGATCCCCCTCTCTACGGCAAGGTCGACCAGCGGCGATCCCTCGGCCGCGACGACGACGGTACGAGCCCCCCGGTCCAGAGCGGTCCGCGTGCACGCCATGGTCTCGGCGGTTTTCCCAGAGCTCGATACCGCGATCACCAGGTCGTCGGCTCCGACCCAGGCCGGTAAGGTCCACCCGCGGACGCGCTCTACGGGAACGGGGCACTCGGGGCCGGCCGCTGCTTGAAGCACGTGTCCAGCGATCCCCGAACCCCCCATCCCGGTGACCACAACAGCTCGCGGTCGCCCATCGTCTCGAACGTCAGCGATCCCCGACTGCTCGCAAGCAACCAATGCCTGGCGAACCTGTTCACCGGCCGATGCAACAGCGTCGAGCATCGCGCCGGGATCAGCGGCTCGTACCGACTCGACGTCGTCGAGATCGACGAACCCGGTCGATCGGACCCCGCCACTGCGCACGGGGCCACTGCGCACCGGGCCACTGCGCACGGGGCCAGTGACCGCGGGGTCAGTTGGCACGGGTCGCCTCATCAACCAAGAGAATCGGGATGCCGTCGCGAACGGGATAACGCAAACGGCATTCCTGGCCGGTGCAGACCAAGAACTGAGGTGGCCCATCATCGGGAACCGTCTGCAGCGCGGAGTGGCACGCTGGGCAAGCGAGAATGGCCAACAGCTCGGGCGGCAGACTCGACGCGTCAGTCATCGGCCGTCGCCGCGAATCTGGCCCAGGACTTCATCGCGAACAGCGTCCAACTTTTTGGTTGTTCTTGCCTCGACGTTGAGTCGCAGGAGCGGCTCGGTGTTGCTGGCCCGCACGTTGAACCACCACGACTCGCCAGCCACCGTGAGACCGTCCAGCTCATCGAGGGTCACGCGAGGGCGTTCGACCCAGCTTGCGCGAATCGCGGTGATTACCTGCGCCTGGTCGGCAACGGTCGAGTTGATCTCACCGCTCGCGGCGTAGCGGTCGTACGGCGCAAGAAGCTGCGACAGCGCAACGGCTGAATCACCCTCTCCTGAACCGCTGAGCGCGGCTAGGGCGTGCATGCCGGCGAGCATCCCGGAGTCGGCGCGCCAAAAATCGCGGAAGTAGAAGTGCCCCGAGTGCTCGCCGCCGAACACGGCGCCGGTCTTGGCCATGATCTCCTTGATGAACGAGTGACCAACACGCGTGCGCACCGCCGTGCCGCCAGCCTCGGCCACCACCTCTGGGACGGCTCGACTGGTAATCAGGTTGTAGATCACCGTGCCGCCGGGTTCGCGCGCGAGCTCGCGGTCGGCGATCAACGCGGCGAGCACACTCGGCGAGACGATCTCGCCACGCTCGTCGACGACGAAGCAGCGGTCGGCATCCCCGTCGAACGCAAGTCCAATGTCGGCCCCATGCTCGACTACCGCCGCCTGCAGATCGCGCAGGTTCGAAGGCTCGATGGGGTTCGCCTCGTGATTCGGGAAGGCCCCGTCGAGCTCGAAGAAGAGCGGAATCATGGTGATCGGGAGCCCGGCGAAGACCGCTGGTGACGTCAGGCCAGCCATCCCGTTTCCGGCATCGATGACAACGGTCATCGGCCGCACATCGGTGAGGTCAACGACAGAGTGCAGATGCGCGACGTAGTCGGCAAGCATGTCGCGCGAAGTGATCGTTCCCACCGGCCCGCCCGGGATCGGCACACCGACGGCGAGGGCGTTCTTGATCTCGGCCAGGCCGGACTCCTGACCAACGGGGGCGGCATAGGAACGGCAGAGCTTGATTCCGTTGTACTGCGCAGGGTTATGGCTGGCGGTGAACATTGCGCCGGGAAGTCCCAGCAGACCCGAAGCACAGTAGAGCTCGTCGGTACTGGCCAGCCCGATCATGGTGACGTCGACACCAGCTGCCGCAACACCATCGGCAAACGCGGCAGCCAACTCCGGGGAGGTCGGGCGCATGTCGTACCCCACCACCATCCCCGAGACAGCACCCTCAGCAGCCAACATCTGGACGAACGCGGCACCGATCGCGCGGCAGATCTCAGCATCGAGCTGGTCGGGCACCACCCCACGCACGTCGTACGCCTTGACGATCGATGCCAGGAGGGCGGCGGCGACGGGGGGCGTTCTGTCACGTTCAGCAGTCACAGCCGACGACCCTACCGAGGCGCCGATCCCGGGCGCGCGGCCCTCGGCTAGCGCGGCTTGCGCGTCTTGTCGAGCACGCTAGCGACCGGGAGCTCACGATGCTGCACGCCGCTGGCGTCCACCCAGGTCTTGTGCTCGCACCGGTGACACGAGACGAACTCAACCGGCGTCCCGTCGGTCAGCGTCATGGCCAGGTGGGTGATCCGCTCACTCGCGCACTCGCTGCACACGATGTCGGGGCGCGCACCCGCCTGGGTGAGCGATCCGAGCGGGACGGTCAGGGGCTGCATGGCTGAACGGGCCATCGGGGGTCTCCTCCACTGTGCGTCCGGCGGGTGCCGGCCGGTCCGTACGGGCGGCGGACCGTTCGCGCCCCAAAAGCCCATCGGCAGAACCACGGGGAGGGGTTGAATTCAGGGAGGTTCCCGATATAAGCCAGAAAATAGGCTAAATCGGACAAAGCCTCATCCTGCTCAGACTTCGGAGTCTTCCAGCGGAGGGAGCACCCACAGGTGCCCACGGCGTCCGCGCTCGGCCGGCTGGCCCCGGGGTGGGTCCGTACCGGCAAGTGGTGGGCGTCCTGCCTCGCGAACCGCGTCGGCGAGCGCCTCGAGGTCGTCGCTGCTGGGCCCGACCGAGGCTGGGTCTGGGGCCAGGCGGACGATCTCCCAGCCACGGGGGGCAGTGAGCCGTTCGCCATGCACCTCGCACAGGTCGTAACAGTGCGGTTCGGCGTACGTCGCGAGGGGCCCGAGCACCGCCGTGGAGTCGGCGTAGACGTACGTGAGGGTCATCACGGCCGTCCCGTTGCCCCCAGTACGCGAGCAACGCCTCATGGGACTCACGGCGTGACGGTACCCGTCAGCCCGGATTGAACCAGTGATTGACGCGCAGGACGCCTCGTGTCGTTCCGGCTCTCGCCGCTGGGCGAGCCGCTGCCTACGCTGACGCCATGACCCGCAGACACCGACACGGACGCAGCCTGCGGATCGGCGGCGGCCGCTCCCCGCGGTCCGCAGTTGGTCGGGAGCGACTTGCGCCGATCGTCGAGGCGGCCGCCGTTCGTCTCACCCGGCTGACCGCCGCTGGTCGTCCTGAGTCGGCGATCCCGGCCTTCGACGTTGCCATCGCCGACCTGCCGCCGATCGCCCGGGTCGACAGGTGCCTGCCAGCCGATGTCGTAGGCGGAGCACTGCTGGCCACTCACGACAAGACGCGCGACGGCACGATCCTCATCACCGTCTTCGCCCGTCCGCTACTGCTCTGGAGCGGCAGCGGGTCATCCCTTGCTCGCCTGGTTCGCCAGTCACTCGCCGAGCAGCTTGCGCTCGCCGTGGATCAACAGCCAGGCCAGCTCGACCCCGAGGCGGGTTGAGCCGCCTTTAGTCCATGGTCCCAACGGCGATATCGGGGAAAGCCTCCGGTACTTGCGCGAGCAAGCGCGCCGTGGTGAGCGGGAACGACGTCACCAACGGGCCGCGCGGGCCCTCTTCGTCCAGCATCCGCACGCCGTAAAGCGGTCCAGCGCCACCAGGCGTCACGACGAGCCCGTAGGAATCACCTCGCTCGCCTTGACCTCTCGGTGGGCGCACCGTGACCACCTGCGTGGTCCCGGGTGCCAACTCGACGCGGCCGGCTGTCCATTCCTGGCCACCCGCGAACCCGGTGACGACTGCCGTCGCAGCTGACTCCGGGGCGGTCAAGATGAGCCGAGTCTGCAAGTCGGCCGAGGTCCGGTTGTCTGGCACCACAGCTGGGGCATCGAGCGGGCCAGCCGCTGCCAGGTACAGCAAGTCGCCGAAGATGTCGGGGTTCTTCAACTCCACCCGTGCACCAGCCGTGATGGGCACATCAGAGGTCAAACTGATCGCTGCGGCGTCCCCCCGCATCGCCTCGGTGAGATCGACCGACGCGACGCCACCGGCTGGTACATCGACGACGTCAGCGCCTTGTGGCGTGAACGAGCCTTCGGGAGTGATGAGCGAGATCGTCACGACGGCCGCCTCATCGGGAGCCACGATATCGAGCCGAACTTTGCTCTCGCGGCCCTGGTTGACCGGCGGCACTCCAGGCACGACTACCTCGGTCTGCGGTGTACTCGCCTGCGGAATCCAGTCCGTCCCTCGGGGTTCGAAGCCGAAGACATCGGTCTCGGTAATCGCGGCCGAGAGCCGCCCGACCCGCACCTGGACGTGCACCGCCAGGACCTTCTCGCCGGCGGCCAGGCGATCCAGCCGCAACTGTGCGCTGGTTCGCGGTCGCACCTGCACACCGCGGGCATCGGCCGCG
Source organism: Actinomycetes bacterium (assembly GCA_027117675.1). Lineage (GTDB taxonomy): Bacteria > Actinomycetota > Actinomycetes > JAHEKZ01 > JAHEKZ01 > JAHEKZ01. The sequence continues at coordinate 5,868 of JAJAYM010000288.1, forward strand.
TCAACGATCCCCTTCAAACCATGGAAGGTGACGTCGACCGTCGCCGTCGCCGACTCAGGGTTGGTGAGGACCAGGACGGCGCGCTCGCCGATGCCCGAGGCGGCGCCGACGAACCAGAAGTCGGTGCCGGTCGGTTGGCACTGCGTCGAGGC
>JAJAYM010000289.1 GCA_027117675.1 Actinomycetes bacterium
GCTCAACCGCTCTGGTGTGGGCCTTCGATCCGCGACGGCGAGACTTTCGACGTGCAGTACCGAGCCCACGGCCCGACCGTACGAGGTGCAGTTCAGCTGGAGCCCGGCGCCTTACGCACGAGGCTGGCCGCGCCGGCATCGGGCATCGCGCCGGGGCAGACCATGGTCCTCTACCAAGGCTCGCGGGTACGCGGCTCGGCCACGATCACGTCGGCGACCGGCACGTCGGCGACCGGCACGTCGGCGACCGGCACGTCGGCAACGTGAGCGCTGCTCCCACCGGGGTTGCCACCGGCATCGGCTCTCTGCCAGGTGACGAACCCCACGAGGCCATCGCGTTGGTCGCTGACACCCTTCCCGAACTTCCGCACGTGCCAGAGCTGCCGGCTCGCGGGCCTTGGGCGGACATGGTCGGACGCGCTGTATCAGTGCTCGTCGACGTTCCCGCAGAGTGGGAGGGGACCCGCTGGCGGGCTGCCGGCAGGGACGGCCCCGATGTGCGACGAGCGCGCGCAATGTTGTCCGAAGACCTCGATGCTGTCGAGGAACGACTCCAGGGCTACCAAGGTCCAGCCAAGCTTCAGATGTGCGGGCCCTTGACACTTGCCGCCCTCCTCGAGCTGCGTGGGGGAGCGGCCGCCGTGAGCGACTCAATTGCGACCGGGGATCTCGCCACGAGCCTCGGGGAGGGGCTCGCGGCGCACCTTCAGGACCTGCGACGCCGGGTACCCAGAGCCGAATGGGTGGTTCAAATCGACGAGCCGGCGCTCGATTCGGTCACGACGGGGACGATCCCGCGTGCGAGCGGTTGGGGGACGATCGCCGCCGTCACTGAAGCCGACGCTGTGCGTTGGCTCGCTGGCGTGACAGACCCCGTCGAACAGTTAGGCGCCGGTATCGTCGTGCACAGTTGTGCGACTTCACCGGACTGGGGAGTGCTGACAGCTCAACCGTCCGCCGCTCGACGTGTTGGGCGAGCACTATCGGTCGACCTCGGGGCCATCTCGCTGACCGAGGCTGCCCCCCAGATGGAAGAGTGGCTCGACTCCGGCGGTCTTCTCTGGCTCGGTGTTGACCCGGTCGGCGGAAGGGGTGCCGACGGTGCCGACGGTACTGACGGTGTGAGCGCTCTCGACTCTTCCGCCCAGCGGGCCTACCACCGGTTGGTCGAAGCCCGGTCGATGCTCGGCATCGAACCAGAGCGGTTCGCCGAGATGATCGCGGTCACACCGCCCTGCGGACTCGGTGAGTCGGTGCCTGTCGCAGCCGCTTCCTACGCTGGGGTGCGAAGCCTGATGCGCCGTTTGCGAGGCGATGACGCAGGCTGCCCAGACGAAGCGGAGAGCGCATGACCGAGGTACCTGAGCGAGGGGTGCCGGAGGATTTCGCCGGCGAATACCAGTCACTGGTCGCCCAAGTTGAGGAGCACCGCCGCCGCTATTTCGAGCTCGACGCTCCGACCGTCTCCGACGGCGAGTACGACTCACTGGAACGTCGCCTTCGGGCGATGGAGCGTGACCATCCGGAGTTGGCCGGCCAATCCTCGCCCACCCTGACAGTAGGTGGGGTTCGATCAGAGATGTTCGAGCCCGTTGAGCACCTTGAGCGGATGTACTCGCTCGACAATGTCTTCGACCAAGACGAGCTACGGGCCTGGGCGCGCCGCGTCGAGGGTGTCCTTGGCAATTTCCCGCCGATGCTCTGTGAGCCGAAGGTGGACGGCTTGGCCGTTGACGTCGTCTACCGGGAGGGTCGACTGGTGTCGTTGGCGACCAGGGGCGATGGCCGTACCGGCGAGGACGTCACCTATAACGCCCAGTTCATTCTCTCGATCCCAACGAGACTGGAGGCCAGCGACCTCGCGGGTCCGCCACCCGGTCTGCTGGAGGTTCGGGGGGAGGTCTTCTTTCCGGTCGGCACGTTCAACGAGATCAACGCAAATGTCATGGAGCAGGGACGCACCCCCTTCGCGAACCCTCGAAACGCCGCAGCCGGCACGCTGCGCCAACGCATCGACCGACGCCTGACCGACGTCGCAGCTGCGCGTCACCGGCGTGATGAGGCGCAGGCCGCTGGCCGCACGGTCGACCGAATTGAGGGGCGGCTGGCCCGCTTGGAAGCCGACACCGAGCGGGCCTCGACGCAGCTCGGCGGCCTGCAACTCGTCGTTCATGGCATCGGTGCGCGCACGGGGTTCGACCCTCAGGCGCAGTCTGAGTCGTATGCCGCGTTGGCATCGTGGGGGCTGCCGACGTCGCGACACATCAGGGTGCATGCAACCTTCGACGATGTCGTGGCTTACATCGAGCACTTCAACAAGCATCGGCACGATGTCGAGCACGATGTCGAGCACGAGATCGACGGAGTGGTCATCAAGGTCGACTCGATCGCTGACCAAGGACGGCTTGGTGCCACGTCACGCGCGCCGCGTTGGGCCATCGCCTACAAGTACCCGGCTGAGGTAGTTACGACCACCCTTGAAGACATTCGGGTCAACGTTGGGCGGACCGGCCGGGTCACGCCGTTCGGCGTCATGTCTGCTGTGCGGGTGGCTGGTTCCACCGTCCAGATGGCCACGCTGCACAACGCCTCCGAGGTGGAGCGCAAGGGCGTCCTGATCGGTGACCGCGTCTTTCTTCGCAAGGCGGGAGATGTCATCCCGGAAATCATCGGGCCCGTCGTCGAGGCTCGGGACGGCAGCGAGCGAGCGTTCGTGATGCCGACCACTTGCCCCGAGTGCGCCACGCCTCTTGCCCCGGCGAAGGAAGGTGATGCCGACATTCGTTGCCCCAACACCCGCACGTGCCCGGCCCAACTGCGGGAGCGGCTCTTCCACCTGGCCGGTAGGGGTGCCTTCGACATCGAAGGACTTGGGTACAAGGCTGCCGTTGCACTGCTGGAGTGTGGGCTCGTCACCGATGAGGGCGATTTGTTCGATCTGGACGGTGACGCCCTGGCGACCTGCCCCTTCTTCACCCGCTCGACGTCTCAGGGCCCGCAGTTGTCGGCCAATGCCGGGCTGCTTCTTGAACAGTTGGCCTCGGCCAGGGAGCGTCCGCTCTGGCGGGTGCTCGTCGCGCTGTCGATCAGGCACATTGGGCCAACCGCGGCGCAAGCCTTGGCGCGTGACTTGCACACGATCGAAGAACTCGTGCGTGCTGGCCACGAGACTCTTGCGGCGGTCGAGGGGGTCGGCCCGATCATCGCTGACTCGCTCATCGAGTGGTTTGCCGTCGACTGGCACCGGGCGATCGTCGACAGGTGGCGGGCCGCTGGCGTCCGAATGGCTGACGAGACACCGGAATCGGCGGGCAGTGCGGTTCTCGCCGGTGTCACTGTGGTGGTCACCGGCACCTTGGTGGCGATGACGCGCGAGGAGGCCCAGGAGGCGATCGCCTCAGCAGGTGGCAAGACGGCCGGCTCGATCTCGAAGAAGACCGACTACCTGGTGGCCGGGGCTCACGCGGGATCAAAGCTGGCGAAGGCCGAGAGCCTCGGTGTACCCGTCCTGGATGAAGCGAAGTTCGCGCAGTTGCTGGCAGGCGGGCCGTCGGCGCTCACCTGAACGGGTGAACAGCAGGTAGTCGCATGGTCACAGATTGTCACCGACTCGGTACCATGGAGGAGGCACTATGGGACCCAGCGATTGACCTAAGGGTTGACCTCAGGATGACGGCGAGCCGTACGAGCGCTGAGGCGGCCTGAGAACGAGCCAAGAGTGGGAGGTAGGCATGTCGGACGCGGACGCGGACCCGGACGCGGACCTGCTTGCGGACGCGCCCGCGCCGCCCGAGCACGCCAACCTACTCCGCCCTTCGATGTTCGCGGTCGGTTGGTGGGTCTCGGTCGTGGGTGGCCTCGCCCTCGTTGGGTACGCGCTCATGCAGACCCTGCCCGTCCTCGATGATGCCTCGGCCGCGTTCTGGGTGATCGCCAGTCTGCTGCTTCTCTTCGAACTGAGCCCCGTCATTGTGGGCAGCGGGTATGACAGCCAGGGAGTGGCGACCAGCGACGCGTTCACGTTCGCCATTCTCTTTCTCTACGGGCCCTGGCCGGCCATCGCGCTGATCTCTTGCGCGACGCTCGTCTCTGAGATGGTCAAACGTAAACCGCTGTGGAAGGTCCCCTACAACATTGGGCAGTTCGCGCTCAGTCTTGGTTCTGCCGCCCTCATCATGGAGCTTTGGCAGAGCGCGCGCGGCCAGCCAATCCCGACGCTCTCAGCACCACTCACTGGACTTGAGCCGATTGACCTCACCTGGATCGTGGCTGGCTGGCTCGCCTTCTTCTTCGTCAACAACACGCTGTTCTCGATGCTGGCCGACCCGGGCCGCACTTTTGCTGACGACTTCTTCGAAGATTTCGGCTACTACTTTTTTACAACGGTGGCCGTACTAGCCGTGTCACCCATCGTCGTCTTCGTGTCTGCCGAGCCCGCGTTCCTTCCTTTGCTCCTTCTGCCGCTTCTGGCCGTACGCAAAACGGCGTCGATCTCGCGCGAGAAGGAACATCAAGCGCTGCATGATTCCCTGACTGGGCTGCCGAACCGAAAGATGATCCTCACCGAGTTGGCGTCCCGGCTCGAAGAGGCCCGGCGCCGAGAGGTGAACATTGCCTTCTGCCTGCTGGACCTCGACCGATTCAAAGAGGTCAACGACACCCTGGGGCACCAGGTGGGTGACCGGCTGCTCGCCGTCGTGGCTCAGCGGATCGAAGGCGCACTCCGCCCCAGCGACATGGTCGCGCGGCTTGGCGGGGACGAATACGCGATCCTGCTCGACCCGGTTCGCACTGCTGACGCCGCCGTTGAAGTTGCCCATCGCGTACGGCAGGCGCTCACTCGTCCATTCCACGTCGAGGGAATGCTCTTCGAACTCGAGGCCAGTATCGGCGTGGCGGTCTTCCCTGAGCATGGTGAAGACGTTGACCCCATTGTTCGCCGCGCTGACGTCGCGATGTACCTGGCGAAGGAGGAGCGCACTGGTGTCGAGGTTTACGTCGCCGATCGCGACCGTAACTCTGCCAGTCGACTTGCGCTGCTCGGCGGACTTCGTACCGCGCTGGAGAACGGCGAGCTTCAGGTGCATTACCAGCCCAAAGTGTCCCTGAGTACCGGCGCCGTGGTCGGCGTAGAGGCTCTGGTGCGCTGGCACCACCCCCAGCGCGGTCTGGTGATGCCCGATGAGTTCATACCCATGGCTGAGCACTCAGGGTTGATGGCACCGCTTACTGAGCACGTCATCAACGAGTCGCTGGCTCAGGTTGCCCGATGGCAGATGGTCGGCTTGGAAGGGCCGGTTGCCGTCAACGTCTCGATGCGCGACCTACACGGCCGCGATCTCGTCGCCGTTGTGGCCAGCGCCCTCGAGCGCCACAACCTGCCGGCGTCCATGCTGGTCCTCGAGCTCACCGAGCGGGTGTTGACCC
>JAJAYM010000290.1 GCA_027117675.1 Actinomycetes bacterium
CCTTCTCCATACTAGTGATGTCTTGTGTGCGCGATTCCATCCGGACTTATCGGTCCTTTCGTGAGGCGAGGCATCATCCAACAAGTTCCGGCCGGTGACCGGTCCAACAACGGTAACTCATTTCGGGTGTGAGTACAGCCCCGAGGCCCAATGGGGGCACCGAACCGCCCACAATCGGCTTAGCCAAGTGCCCGGAGTGGGACTCGAACCCACACGCCTTTCGGCAAACCATTTTAAGTGGTCAGCGGCTGCCAGTTACGCCATCCGGGCCAGCCTCCAGATTAGTCCGTCACACTCACCAGTTGTCCCCGACTGATGTCAGGCCGCGGGCGGGACCCGGCGAGCCGGTGGAGCTGCCGCTGCCTGGAACTCGTTGAACGGCTCGTGCATCGACCAGAGCGAGACGATCTCCCGCTTGAAGAAGAGCGCCATCGTCCAGTCCACGATCACCCGGACCTTTCGGTTCAGGGTCGGCACCCTGCTCATGTGGTAGGTCCGGTGCAGGAACCATGCCGGCACACCCTTGACCTTGATCCCGTAGACGTTGGCGACACCCTTGTAGAGACCCAGCCCGGCAACCGATCCGACGTACTTGTGCTTGTATTCGTGCATGGCTGAGCCGTGGAGCGCGGCGATCAAATTGTCGGCAAGCACCTTCGACTGACGGACCGCGTGTTGGGCGTTGGGTGCGCACTCGCGGTGATCGTCGGTGCTCAGATCGGGTACCGCCGTTCCGTCCCCTGCGCCCCAGGCGTTCGTGGTTCCGACCACCCGAAGCGTGGCGTCCGCCAGCAGCCGGCCGCGCTCGTTGAGTGGAAGGTCGGTCTTCTGCAAAACGGGGCTCGCCTTGACGCCAGCGGTCCACACGACCGTCTCGGCATCGAACTCGGTGCCGTCCGAAAGCACGACATGACCGCCCACACAGGACTCGAGGCGCGTCTCGAGCTTGACGTCGATCCCCCGCTTGCGCAGTTGCTCCAGCGTCCAGACTCCCATCTCGGGGCCGACCTCCGGCAGGATCTGCCCGGTAGCCTCGACGAGATGGAACTTCACTTCGTCAGCGTCGATGCCGGGGTAGTACCGCGTGGCGTACCGAGCCATGTCCTCCAGCTCGGCCAGCGCCTCAACCCCGGCGTACCCACCGCCGACCACGACAAAGTTGAGGTTGCGTTCGCGGATCTCAGGCGAGTGCGTCGACTCAGCGATGTCGAGACACTCCAGGACGCGGTTGCGCAACTGGATCGCCTCTTCGACGGTCTTGAAGCCGGTCGCCCATTCGGCCAAGCCAGGGATCGGCAGGGTGCGCGAGACCGAGCCCACCGCCATCACCAGGTGGTCGTACGCCAGCGGGTACGCGTCACCTTCGAGCGGCTGTACGGTCGCCGTCCGGCTGGCGTGGTTGATCTCGGTGACCTTGGCGGCGATGATCTCTGCGCCGCGCAGGACCCGGCGCAGCGGGACCACAACGTGGCGAGGTGAGACAGCACCGGCCGCCGCCTCCGGTATGAATGGCTGGTAGGTCATGTACGACCGAGGGTTGACGACCGTCACGACGGCCTCGTCGTCGCGCAGCTTCTTGAGCAGCCGCATGGCCGTGTAGAGCCCGACGTACCCACCCCCGACGATCAGGATGCGGGGGCGGGGGGTCTTGGTTGCAGGTGCGGCACTCATCGGCTCACTGTAGGAACCCCACGCCACCTCCTAGGTGGACACAGAGGCAAAGACTTGACATCAAGTTATTCTCCAAGGCCAGCGAGGATCTGCGCTCGGCCGAGGACCTCATCGAGCATCGCCTCGGTGAGCCGCCCGGTGAAGGTGTTCTGCTGGCTGGGGTGGAACGACCCGACCAGGGTCCGCTGGCCCATCGGCACCTCGGCGCCGTGGCCGAACCTCGGACGCGGCCGCGGCACGGCAACCCCCGCCCTACCCAACGCCACGAGGCTAGCCGCCCACGCGAACCCACCGAGCGCCACCACAACTCGCACCTGGGTCAGCAGCCGCAGTTCGGCGTCCACCCAAGGAGCGCAGGTGTCTCGCTCCGCTGGCGTTGGTTGGTTGGCCGGCGGCGCGCAGCGCACGGCAGCGGTGATCCGGACGCCGGTGAGCTGCAATCCGTCGTCCGCAGCGACCGACGTCGGCTGGTTGGCGAATCCCGCCCGGTGCAGCGCGGCGAAGAGCCAGTCACCGCTGCGGTCACCGGTGAACATTCGCCCCGTTCGGTTCGCGCCATGAGCCGCCGGCGCGAGCCCGACGACCACGATCGCAGCATCGGGGTCGCCGAAGCCCGGGACGGGACGACCCCAATAGGTGTCGTCCGCGAATGACCGGCGCTTGTCCACCGCGATGCGTTCGCGCCACTCGACCAGTCGCGGGCATGCTCGGCACTCACCGACCAACGCGTCCAACTCAACCAAGTTCGCTGCGCCTGAGGCCGCAGCAACAACACCTGCCGCGTCATGCCCTTTGTCGATTGCTGCACTCAACCCGAGAGCCGGTTGTGCAGGAACTGGACGGTGCGATCCCACGCCATGACTGACGCCTCATGGTCGTGCACTTCGGGGCGTTCGTCGTTGAAAAACGCGTGCTTTGTGCCTGGGTAGTCGAAGACTTCAACGTCGCCGCCAGCCTTCTCGATTGCGCTCTTTGCCTGCTGAATGCCGACTGCCGACGAAGTGCCGTCCTCCTCCGAGCAGTGAATCATCGCGGACTTTCCCGCATAGTTCGGCCATTCGGGGCTCATCCGGTCCCAGGGCAGCGCCGGGTAGAAGCCAACAGCCGTCGTCAGCTGTGGAGCGAGCGTGGCCGACCACAGGGCCAACGATCCACCCATGCAGAACCCCACGGCCGCGATTCCGTTACCGTCCGTCGGATCGCTCTCGAAGAGAAAGCGCGCCGCACCGGCAATGTCTCGCGCAGCCGGGTCCATCGCGAGTGCCATCATCATCCGCATCGCCTCATCGGGCTCGTCGGTCTTGGCGCCATGATAAAGATCAGGAGCCAAGGCGACGAAGCCAGCATCGGCACACTTGTCAACAAGATGCTCGATATGCGGGACACCCCCCCACCACTCTTGAATCACGACGACCCCAGGGCCGCGTCCGGACGCGGGAACGCCAAGCAGCCCGCCACATGAACCGCCGTTGCTTGCAAACGTCACGTGCTCGGCCATCAAACCTCCGGTCGTCGGACACCCCTACGCACATCCTGTCCCACTGCTCGCCGAGTGCACACCCCCTTGACGCATGAACTGTGCACTAATGGGGGCTTGGTGGGCTACTCCGAGACCGGCGACACCAAGGAGGCGGCGATGCCGTCGAGGATGTCGTGCTCGCTCACCAAGATCTCGGCGAGCCCGGTGTACGCCACGATCGCCGAGAGCACCAGCGACCCGGCGGCGATGACATCGACTCGGCCGGGGTGCACGGCCGGATTGGCTGACCGCTTCTCGCGGTTGGAGTAGAGCAGCTCTTCGCAGACTCGGTGGATGTCAGCCGCGGTGATGACCGCTCCATGGATGCGGGTCGCGTCGTACTCCCACATCCCCATCGCGAGCGCGGCAACCGTCGTCACCGACCCGGCCAGCCCCACCATCGATCCGGCACGCCGGAGCGGCAGCTCTTGCGCAGCCAGGGCGATCGCTGCCTCGATGTCGTCGCGTGCAGCGCTGACCTCAGCCGGCCATGGCGGATCGGTCACGAAGTGCCGCTCTGTCATGCGCACACAGCCCACGTCGACCGAGATCGACGCGGTCGGCACCCTGCCTGGTTCTCCCATCACGAACTCGGTCGATCCACCGCCGATGTCGACCACCAGGCAGGGCGTAGCCGCACCGGCAATCTCAAGGTTGTTCGTGGCTCCGGTGAACGACAGCGTTGCTTCCTCCTCACCGGAGATCACTTCCGGCTCGATGCCCAAGCGCCCACGAATGCCAGAGACGAAGTCGTCACGGTTCTTGGCGTCCCTGGTAGCTGACGTAGCAACAAACCGAACGGAGTCAACATTGGCGTCATCGATGAGGCGGGCGTACTCGTCGACGGCACCGAAGGTGCGCTGCAGTGCCGAGGCGTTCAGCCGCCCGGTGGCGTCGACGCCCTCACCGAGCCGGACGATTCGCATCTCACGAGCGATATCGACGAGTAGCCCGGACGCGGGGTCGAACTCGGCAATCAGCAACCGGACCGAGTTCGTGCCGCAGTCGATCGCGGCGACCCGCCGCTCACTCATGTGCTTGCACTCCGTTCGGCACAGGTCAACCCACGAGCTAGCCCGCGTTCAGTAAGTTCGGTGAGGGCTTCGTCGCCACATGGGTTGACTCCGGGACCCGACGCGAGCGCATGGCCAACGAGGACATGCAGGCACTTCACGCGGTCGGGCATCCCCCCGGCGGACACACCGGCGATCTCAGCAACGTCGCCGAGCTCGGACCTGGAGGCGAGATAACGCTCGTGGGCATTCCGGTACGCGTCCCGCAGGTCGGCGTCCACTGCGAGGCGTTGCTGCATGCCCCGCATGCGCCCCTCGGCCTCGAGCGTGCTCACCGCGCCGGTCAGGCGCGGACAGGTGAGGTAGTACGTCGTGGGGAACGGGGTGCCATCGGGGAGCCGCGGCGCGGTGGTGGCGACGTCTGGCTCGCCGCACTCACATCGGTGCGCCACGGCCACCATGCCCCGAGGCTCACGCCCGAGCTGGCGATGCACGGCCTCGCGATCGGCCTCGGTCACCGCTGCTGGATCAGCAGCACTCACCGGCTGTCCGCTTCCTGCACTGAGCCCCACAGCGTGTCGAACCACGCAACGTCAGGCTCGACGGGCGCTGCGATCTGCGGCTTGCGAGCCTCTTCCATGTCCTCGGGGGACAGCAGCACAAGCCCGGTCTCCCCCGGCATCACGTAGTGCAAGCGTTCACGCGCCTGCTGCTCCACGAAGTCGTCATCGTCCCAGCGGTCAGCCTGCTCCTGAAGGTTGCCGACCTGAGCATCGAGCGTGGCAGCGCGCTCCTCGGCGGCAGCGATGGCCGCTCGCTGGGCGAGGTACTCCCGAATCGGGAAGGCCAGCGACATCACCAGGGCAGCAGCTACCAGGATCAGCACGACAGCTCGCCCGGTCAGTCGAGCCCACAACGGCCGGTCGTCAACCACCTGCAGGTGATCGCGCCGCCGAGACCCGCTGTCGGAGGGTGTCATGGCTAGGCCGTGAACCTCGGGAACGCCAAAGCTCCGGCGTACCGAGCGGCGTCGTCGAGCTCTTCCTCGATGCGTAGCAGCTGGTTGTATTTTGCCACTCGCTCCGATCGGGCCGGTGCACCCGTCTTGATCTGACCACAGTTGGTGGCTACCGCGAGATCGGCGATCGTGGTGTCCTCGGTCTCACCCGAACGGTGACTCATCATGCAGCTGTATCGGTTGCGGTGTGCGAGGTCGACCGCATCCATGGTCTCCGAGAGCGAACCAATCTGGTTGACCTTGACCAGCAGTGCGTTGGCCACACCACTGTCGATGCCGCGCTGCAGGCGTTCTGGGTTGGTGACGAAGTTGTCGTCACCAACGATCTGTGCCGCAGCGCCGAGTGCAGCGGTCACGTGCTGCCATCCGTCCCAGTCATCCTCAGACATCGGATCTTCGATGGATACCAACGGATAGTCGCGAACGATTCCCAAGTAGTAGTCGGTCATCCAGGCAGCGTCTCGTGCCTGACCCTCAAAGACATACGCACCGTCGGTGAAGAACTCACTCGCGGCGACGTCGAGTGCGACCGCGACGTCACGGCCTGCCGTGTACCCGGCCCGTTCGATCGCGACCAGGAGCAAGTCGAGTGCGTCACGGTTGCTGGGCAGGCTGGGGGCGAATCCACCCTCATCGCCAAGACCGGTACTCAGGCCGCGCTCTCTCAGCACTGCCTTGAGGCAGTGATAAACCTCAGCGCCCCACCGGACCGACTCACCGAAAGTGGCAGCGCCGATCGGCGCGATCATGAACTCTTGGATGTCGACATCCGTGTCGGCGTGCGCACCGCCATTGAGGACGTTCATCATCGGCACGGGAAGCAGGTGCGCATTGGGTCCGCCTACGTATCGGAAGAGCGGCAGGTCGGCCGACTCGGCAGCGGCCTTGGCCACTGCCAGTGAGACGCCCAGAATGTCGTTGGCGCCCAGCCGTGACTTGTTCGGAGTGCCGTCGAGGTCGAGCATCACCTGATCGATCAAGCGC